>JAIWNQ010000031.1 GCA_020216745.1 Candidatus Hydrogenedens sp. | reverse complement strand
AAGGTACTTCGTCGGATGGCAGGTAATTAACAGAAATTTAGTTTACGGTTAATGCCTTATTGATACGTTTCATTAAACGGGACTTTCTGCGAGCTGCTGAATTACGGTGGATGACACCCTTTGCACAGGCACGGTCGATAGTCGAAATTGCTTCTAAAATCGCAGATTGTCTTGTTTTATCATCAGCATTATTTACACTCTGAATGGCTTTTTTTACCATCGTTTTCATACGGGAACGAATGGAAGTATTTTTTAATCTCCTTTGTTCATTCGTTTTAATACGTTTCTTTTGTGATTTAATATTAGCCATTGGTTGAAAAAAATCTCCTTTTCGTTTTGGTGATTATCATTTTTAGAGATAATATTCTATCAAATATATAAAGAAAATTTCAAAGAAAATTTTGTTATAAATTTATGATATGATTAAGCATAACGTTTTAATTATCAATAACCAATTTATTTCCTCAATACAAGAAAAGGTCTTATGTGGAATATTTTATTTCGAAAGATTATTGTTATTTTAAATTATTTAGGATTAGCCCCTATTTTGTGGTTATTTCGAAGAAGAATTAGAGACGAGGTAGTTAAATTTCATGTAAGTCAAGCAATTGTATTGTTTTTTTGGTTCCTATTACTCATAATATTTCTTTTGATTACAGTAGCACTTTTATCCATAATCATTTTATACTTTCCTGATTTTTACCAACAGTGGGAGGTAGAACTGTGGTTTATCAGCATTGCAAGAAAGTTAGTGTTATGTTGGTTGTTATTCTTATGCTTTGGTTTGGGAGGTGCTTTATTAAACTCAGACAATCCTTTACCCTTTGTATCGTTTTGGTTAAGAAGAAGGAAACTAATGCTATTTACTGAAATTATCAATCTTTTTTTATTTTGTTGTGCGTTTTCATTAGTGATTATTGTCGTATGTTCTCGTATGTTAATGTATCCACAATTAAACTCTCCAAAGGTGTATGTTTTGTATGATAATCTTGATTATTTGCCGAATTGGATTTTTGAAGTTGCTTTTTTCCCAATTGTAAAGACAGGATATAAAGTATATGGGAGGGGAAGTGTATCAGAGAAGATTATTGCTAAGGAAAGCCTTACAGAGGCTTTAGAAAATGCAGAAGTGATTTTTATTGCTTCGCATGGTATGGAAGATGGGATTTTGTATTCGAAGGGTACCATAAGAGTAGAAGATATTCAAAGTATGAAAAAGAACCCGAATTTAAAGTTTGTATATCTTGCAAGTTGTAAAAGTGGGATGTTGAAAGAAATGTGGGATAATGCATTTGCCCCTGCAAAGGTATTAACATATAGCCGAATGACAGCCACTTTTGAACATGTATGGTGGTTTTGGAGTAAAGGGCCTAAAGTGGTTATGGGAGAATATAGTAACAATTGATTAATAATTTTATTGCCCTGCTGTGTGTGTTTTTATTGATAACTTAACGTATTGTTCTTCTGTCAAAACATTGGGTTTTCCTAACAAGTAGGCGTAATACAAAATTTTCGCAGAATGTTCTACTCGTTCAAGATAAGAATACGCCTGATTTAAGTCTTTACCTACAGTAAGAACCCCGTGTGATTTGAGTAAGAGTGCATTATGATTTTTTATCCAAGGTTTAATTATGGTAGAACCTTCTATGCTTCCTGGGGTTGCGTAGTCTGTAGTGGGAACTTCCCCTAATGTCATAACTAATTCGGGGAGTATAGGTGTGCATAGAGATATATTTAACAATGATAACACAGTCGCAAAAATAGGATGTGCATGGACAACAGATGTAATATCTGGACGTTCTTCATAGGCTGATAAGTGAGTATAAAATTCAGATGAAACCGTTCCTTTACCTTCTAAGATTTCACATTTATTGTTTGTGAGTAAAATTTGTTCGGGTGTTAATTCCCCTTTACATGTATTACTGGGGGTGCATAAGAATTTATCTTCTTCTAATCGAATACTAATATTGCCATCGGTAGAGGAAATGTATTGATTAAGATACATTTTTTTCCCAATTTCACAAATCAGTATTTTTAAATTATCTATTTTGTAAAGCATACTACTCCGATTTATGTTTAGATACGGGTTTATGAAGAACTAACCATATAACAAGGCAAATTAAAAATGAAAGTCCTATATGTATTGCGAATATTATGAATAATTGAGTATTGACTTTCCATTGGAAAAGGTTTAAGTAACATTCCCATATAGGAACGGAACGGACTTTTTTCCCATTTACAGTGATTTCTAATAAAGAAAAAGGAAGGGTAATTATTAAAAGGACGACATAGTTTAACCAGAACCACGGAATTGATAAAACAGCAATAAATATCTTTTTTATGGACATGTTATTCACAGGGAACGGTAGTACACCAATGTTTATATTTATCTATTTCACCTTGAACAACTTTGAAGTATATTTCCTGGAGTTTTTTAGTTATAGGTCCAGGTTGCCCTGAACCAATAATTCTTCGGTCTACAGAACGGACGGGTGCAACTTGAGCACCTGTGCCACAGAAGAATATCTCATCCGCAACATAAAGTTCGGTTCGTGCGATAGGACGTTCAATTACATTAAGTCCCAACTCATTTTTGATGAGTTCAATAATCGTATTCCTTGTAATACCCACAAGAATAGTTTCCGAACGAGGAGGTGTTATTAGTTCTCCTTGATGTACTATAAAGATATTCATTGCACTTCCCTCGACAACCATCCCTTGTTCGTTGAGGAAAATAGCCTCATTAAATCCTGCTTGTTTTGCTTCGGATGCTGCTAATGCTGAGTTAATATAACTTCCAGTGGCTTTTACCCTGCTTGGAATTGCATTATCTGCAAGTCTTCTCCATGATGAAACACATACATCTAAACCTGATGTAATATCACAATAATCCCCTAATTTAATTACATAACAGCATAATTTGCTTTCAACCCCTTTTAAGGTAGGACCTAATGATAACTCACTTTTATATATGATGGGACGAATATAGACGCCTTCTTTGAAACCGCTCTTTTTAACAAGTTCAATACAAATATTTTCTATTTCTTCCTGTGTCTCTGGTATTTCCATACAAAGAATACGGCAATTTCTTACAAGTCGGTCAATATGTTCTTTTAAGCGAAAGATAAGAATGGCATTTTTGTTTGCAGAATAATAACCACGGATACCTTCAAACAATCCCGTTCCATAATTAAATGCATGTGTCATAATACTTATCTTAGCATCTTCAATAGGAATATAATTGCCTTCAAAATATGCAATTTTACCTGGATACATGGTTGCCATAGTTAGAACTCCTGTTTGATTGAAAAATAAAAGACTCAGTTCATTTTAATACAAACTGAGTCTTATCATCAAAAAGTGGAGTACTAATTTTCTATTTGTTTTTGTAAGAATGTATTAACTCTTCCACAATGGGATCAGGTTGAGGTTCTGCATTCTCTATAATAACTCGATTGGAAGATATTCTCCATGTAGGTTGATGAGCATTTTCGTAATATTGATCATTAATTTTTCTTAAAAGTTCTTTCGTTTCTTCTAAATCGGACTCGATGAGATCTCTCATAGATAATAACCCAACAACGTGATGGTTCTCATCAACCATGAGAAGATGTCTTACACCGTTCATAAACATAAGCATTTTAGCAATATTTATATCCTCTGCTTCATGGACATGAATTAATTTGGTGTTCATCACATCATGAATTAATGTTTCTTTTAGGTCTAAACCTTTGTTTAGTACTTTTCGAATAATGTCCTTTTCTGAAATAATTCCAACAATATCGCCTTCATCGTTTGATACCATTGTTGCACTTATGTTTTGGTCACAAAAAAATTTAACGACATCCTGAATAGTCTTATCTTGATGAATAGGTAGATGTGCTCTTAACTTTACTTTTTCTTTCAAACTTGCCATTGTTAATCCCTTTCCTTTTGGGTTTAATTTGTTTTCAATTTTATAAACAAGTATAAATATTGATATATTCCTTATATTGAAAGTAAAAAATACAAAAGTTAATTAATAGAAGGAAGTTTAGTATGGCAAGAGTAGTGACGGCAGATGAAGCAATTAAATTAATTCCTGATGGAGCAACGGTATTAATAGTTCCCATGCCTTCTGAAGAGGTGTATCCAGCGTTTGCACGTGTTTATCAACAAACGGGACATCCAAAGGATTTAACAGTTGTATGGGCAGCAGGTCTTGGTCCATTAAGTGAGGAACCAAAAGGAATGAACCATTTTGCAGTGCCAGGAATGGTAAAGAGAATTATAGCTGGACATTGTGGTTTAAATCATAAAATTATGAAGTTTATTGCAAGTAATCAAGTGGAAGCATACAATATCCCCCAAGGGACGATGTGTGAATTATATAGAGAGATAGCTGCTGGTAGACCTGGGTTGATTACAACTGTCGGATTAGGAACGTTTGTAGACCCGAGATATGGCGGTGGAAAAGTGAATGAAAAAACGAAATCGTGTGAAGACCTATCCGAGATTGTTGTAATTGGGGGAAAAGAATACATTTTATATCGTTCGTTTAAATGCGATGTGGGTATAATTCGTGGAACCACTGCTGACCATCATGGTAATATTACTACTGAGAAAGAAGCACTTATTATGGAAATATTAGAAGGTGCTATGGCTGTAAAAAACAGTGGTGGTTTTGTAATTGCACAGGTGGAGCGATTAAGTGATGAGCCAGCTAAACCGAGTGATGTGCGAGTTCCTGGTGTTTTTGTAGATTACATCGTAGTTGCTCAAACTCCTGAGGCACATCCACAAACACTTTTTGTACAGTATGACCCTTCATTTTGTGGACATGTCAGAGCTAATCTTGAGGAAGAATTAGATGTTATGCCATTAAATTTTGAAAAGGTTATTGCCCGACGTGCATTTATGGAATTAAAGCCTAAGATGCTTATAAATCTTGGTTTTGGTATACCAATGGGCGTTGCCAAAGTCGCTTTTGAAGAAGGGGTATTCAATAAAATTACAATGACAACAGAAATAGGAGTAATTGGGGGAATTCCAGAAACAGGCAAAAATTTTGGTCCTGCGAAGAATCCTCAGGCGTTTTTATCTCAATCTGCAATGTTTGATTTTTATGATGGAGGAGGACTTGATATGACCTGTGTAGGAATGGCTCAGGTCGATGCAGAGGGAAATGTGAATGTTAGCAAAGTTGGTCCTATTGCAATTGGACCTGGTGGATTTATCAACTTAACACAATCGGCAAAGAAACTGGTATTTTGTGGTGAATTTTCCGCTATGGGTAGTAAAGTGGACATTGTTGATGGAAAAGTGAAAATAGTGAATGAAGGGAAGGTTAAAAAATTTATTCAAAAGGTGGAGCAAATTACTTTTAGTGGAAAGTTCGCATTAGAAAATAAGAGAGATGTTACTTATATTACGGAACGTTGTGTATTTAAACTTGTCCCAGAAGGGTTAATGATAACAGAAATTGCGCCAGGTATAGACTTAGAAAAAGATATATTAAATCAAATGGGATTTAAGCCTATAATTCCAGAGGAAATTAAACCGATGGATGCAAGATTATTTGTGCCATCTCCAATGAAAATATCATTTGAATAGCATATAAAAAGAAGGAGGAGTTATGTTAAACGAAGGATGGTTTAACATTCGAAATGAAAAATTTTATCGGAGGACGTGGCTTTCTGAAGAAAATAAAAAAATAGCCAATATAATTTTAATTCATGGTTATGGAGAACATTGTTCACGATATGACTATATGTCGGAAATGATGAATAAACAAGGAATTAATGTTTTCAGTTATGACCAGCGTGGATTCGGACATTCGCCAGGGAAAAGAGCATGGATTAACGATTTCAATGAACTTCTTGATGATTTTGATATCTTTTTAAATGTAATAAAAGAGGAGATAATTAGTTTACCAACATTTTTTATGGGACATAGTATGGGAGGGATGGTTCTTGCCAGATATGTTGAAACACGACCTAATTGTTCTGCTAAAGGACTTATTTTTTCAAGTCCATTTCTTGCTTTAAATGAAGATGTTCCAAAGTTTTTATTAAAGTTATCAGGTATCTTAGCGACAGTTCTCCCATGGGTTCCTGTCTCAAAGGTGGATAATACAGCCTTATCAAAAGATTTAGACGTAGTTAAAAGGGCTGATGAAGACCCATTAGGTTATCATGGAAGTGTCAAAGCATACACAGGATATGTATTTTATAAAGTGATTCAGGAAATACAACGTGATTTTAAGTTAATTAAACTACCAACAATAATTCTTCATGGGAAAAAGGACCAAATAGTTCCCTTCTCAGGAAGTATTAATTTGTTTGAAAATATTACATCAGAAGATAAGGCGATACATCTTTTTGAAAATGGTTATCACGAGTTATGGAATGATTATGAAAAAGATGAAATGATAGGTAAAATATGCGGATGGGTAAGTGAACGAGCATTGAAATCATAATCTAAGAATTTTTTATTTAATACCCGCCAGAAAATGATTTAAAATATATTATTATAGAATTAAAAATTAAAATAGAGATGGCTAAATATGTCAAATAGAAGGAATAATGTGAATTCGTCTGATCCGAGAGAAATCCTTTATTGGACGCGTACATATGCGCGAAGTAGGACTATTTACTTTCTTTTTCAATGGTGCTTGATTGTTTTAATTATATGTGTAATAGGTTTAATTGCAAATCTAACTCAACAGGCATATATCAATGGTAATAAACCTTTGTTCTATACATCGGTATTCTTTCTTGTAGTTGCTTTTTTGTTCTTTGTTTGGATTTCTATATCTCGCTGGACTGCAGAAATTGTATGGCAACTTACTATTTGGTTTTATGGGAGAGAAGGATATGTTCTCCCTGATGATAAACATCAGTCAAAAACGTTACCGAGATGGGTTATTGCATTAATAGGATTGATGTTGGTGTATCATATCTTTGGAGCATTGTTAATTTCATTTCGTTATTTGTCTTTACAATATTTACAGCCTTTTTCTGCTTTAGCATTGGTTCCCGTGTTGTGTATCCTTATTTTTTATCAAGGATTGGGTTTTTGGGCATGGATTTGGCCTGTTTTATATGGACTTCATGCAATTTTACTCATATGTAAAATACCAATTAGTTTCCCATCCCGGTGGTATTTATTAAACATTATGGTCCCTGTTTTTGGTTATGGTCTTATTGCCATTATTGTAGGACATATTTACAGTCGTTATGCACTATGGAAATTGAAATCTATAAGTAGACAAGGCTTAGAAGAGTTTGAAAATCTTGCCCATGATGAGGAAACGGATAATACATAGAAATAAATTGAGTATTAGGTTTATTGTTGAATGTCAGAACTTGACCGCATAATACATGAACCAGCACGACTGCGAATTTTAACAATTCTTGCAGGGGTGGAAGCATCTGATTTTAATTTTTTGTTAAATACATTGGGATTGACCAAAGGCAATCTTTCTTCTCATATGGACAAACTCGAAAAAGCAGGATATGTTAAAGTTGAGAAGTCATTTAATGGACGGATTCCGCATACAGAGTTTCAAATCACCGAGAAAGGGAGAGATGCATTAGAAAATTATTGGAAGGAATTAGATAGAATTAGAAACCTGAACCCGCCTGTAGAAAATGAATAAAAATTGTTCATTATTTATGGGTTAAATTTGAACAATCTTTTTTATTGCTTCAAGTAAAATTTCGGATTGTTTCTGTGTGCCAATGGTAATTCGCAGTGCGTTCTCCAAACGTCTATATGGAAAATATCTAATATAAATACGTTGCTCTTTTAACCGATTGTATATTTCTTCTGCAGTAGGTTCTCTGTTCCATATTGCAAGCAAGAAATTCGATTGTGAATCAGGAACACGGAAACCCAGTTTTTGTAATTCTATTCTTAGATAAGTTCTATTCTTCTTAATTATTTCTATATTAGTCATAGCATATTGGGAATGTTCTAATGCAGAGATGCCTAATAATTGAGTTATAACATTGACATTGTATGAATCTTTAATCTTAAACATATCTGAAATTAGTTCTGGATTAGCAACAGCAAAACCTAAACGAATTCCAGCCAGACTGAAGGACTTAGAAAAAGTTCGTCCAACAATAAGATTAGGATATTCTGTTACCCAAGAGATATAGTTATAATCACAAAAATCAACATAAGCTTCATCAATAAATATAACTTGTTTATCATTTTCACAGATTTTTTTCATAATTTCGGTTTGTGTAGGAACACCACTTGGAGCATTTGGGTGAGTTATTAATACTAATTTTGCTGATTCCCATGCAAATGGTGGAGTTAAACAAAAATTATCATCAAGCTCATGATACTGAAAGTTATAACCATATAGTTGTGCAAGAATCTCATAAAGAGAATAGGTTGGATAAGTAGCGTAAATGGTCTGCCCATAGTCTACGAACGTTTTCATTGTTATTGCTAAAATTTCGTCCATGCCATTGCCAACAATAACCCATTCTGGTCCAGGTAAATGATATACCTGAGCTATTTTTTTTCTAAGTTCAAAAGCAGTTGGGTCAGGGTATCGTCGTAGTTGTTCAGGGAGTATTGTGCTAAGAGTTTTTAATACTTCTTCTGACGGAGGAAATGGATTTTCATTCGTATTTAGTTTGACTACATTTTCCTCTTTCGGTTGTTCACCAGGAACATACCCCTCTATTGCGTTTAGTCTGTTTATACAGTATTTACTCATTTTTTACATCCCTTTGATTTCCTGTACGAATATTTATCGAAAATGCATGAGCTGTTAAACCTTCAATTTCAGCAAACGTCATTATATCGTTTGCTTGATTGTGGAGCCTGCTTTTTGAATAGTAAATATAGTTGGACACTTTTCTAAAATCTTCAACTGTAAGGGGAGAACTGAACCTTGCTCTTCTTCCAGTTGGTAGAATATGATTAGGACCAGCCATATAATCACCAACAGCAACGGGAGTCATATCACCTAACATAATGGCACCCGCATTAACAATTTTCATCTCAATCTTACGTGGAAATTCTGTTTGAATACTTAAATGTTCTGGTGCAAAAAAATTAGCGAGGTAAATAAGTTCGTCCCAATCCCGAGTAACAATAAAAGCCCCGAAATTGTTCAAAGATGATTCGATGATATTTTTACGATTTTGTTGATTAATATATTTTTGTATCTGTTCTTCTACATCTTTGACAAGATGTATATCAGATTGAGTAATTATTAACACTGAGCAAGCTTTCTCATCGTGTTCTGCTTGTGCTATTAGTTCTGAAGCAATAAAAGCAGGATTTGCGGTTTTATCAGCAATAACAAGGACTTCTGAAGGTCCTGCTTCACAATCAATATCTACAACATCTCGTACTAATGCTTTGGCTGTTGAAACGTATATATTTCCTGGTCCTGTAATTTTATCAACGGATGGTATGTGTTCTGTGCCGTAGGCGAGAGCTGAAATGGATTGTGCTCCACCAACTCTAAATACACGAGTAACCCCTGCAAGGTGGGCTGTTGCCAAGACGACAGGGTGTATTGTGCCATTATATGAAGGGGGAGAAACCATAATGATTTCTTTAACACCAGCCACTTTTGCAGGTATAACATTCATTAATACGGATGAAGGGTAGAAAGCCTTTCCACCTGGTACATATACCCCTACTTTTTCAATGGGCACTATTTTTTGTCCTAATACGGTTCCGTCTTCAAGTGTCTCTTCCCATGAATTTCGTATATTTTTACTGTGAAATGTTTTTATGTGTTCAGCAGATTTTTCAATAATCCTTAAAATATTGGGTTCCAGTGTATTAAAGCTTTGAATAATCTCTTGATTGGGTATTTCTAACTCTTCTGGTTGTAGTGTTACATTATCAAATCGCTCAGTAAACTCGATGACCGCACTATCCCCGTTTTTTCTAACTGTATCAATAATCCATTGTACTGTTTTTGTAATGGTTTGGTCTTTGTCCTGTTCTTGATTTTGTGATAGATTGCGATTTAGTATCCATT
>JAIWNQ010000030.1 GCA_020216745.1 Candidatus Hydrogenedens sp. | reverse complement strand
GTTTTACTTTATTAAGGTCATCATCACTCTGAATAATAAAAGTTTTCATTGATTTACTCCTCGTGAATTCTTTGAATATCTGCACCGAGACTGGCAAGTCTTTCCTCAATTCGTTCATAGCCACGGTCTAAATGGTATACCCGTGAAATAATAGTTTCGCCTTCTTTTGCCATTAACCCTGCTATAACGAGTGCTGCACTTGCGCGAAGGTCAGATGCCATAACAGGAGCACCAATTAATTTTTCTGTTCCTCTAATAATGGCGGTATTCCCTTCTAAAGTAATATCAGCACCCATACGTATTAATTCCGCTACGTGAAGAAATCTATTTTCGAAAACAGTCTCTTTAATCACACTTGTTCCTTCTGCACATGTGAGAAGAGCCATCATTTGAGCTTGTAAATCTGTTGGAAATCCAGGGTAGGGGAGAGTTGTTATATTTATAGCTTTTAATGGTTTTTGAGGGGATTTGACCCGTATATAGCTACTACCTATTTGGACATCAGCACCCAATTCGTTAAGTTTTGAGATGAAGGTGCTTAAATATTCAGGAATTACAGAGTCAACCTGAACATCGCCAAAAGTTGCCAGACCTGCAATAAGGAAAGTCCCTGCCTCGATACGGTCGGGGATAACATTGTGTTCTGTGCCTCCGAGGGATTTTATCCCTTTAATTTTTATAACTTCTGTTCCAGCTCCTTCAATTTCTGCACCCATTTTGTTCAAAAAGTTTGCCAAATCAACTATCTCAGGTTCTTGGGCTGGATTAAATAATCGGGTTATTCCTTTGGCACGGACAGCCGCCATTATTAAGTTTTCAGTTGCACCTACACTTGGAAAATCTAAATAAATGTCTGTTCCTTTTAATCGTCCCTCTGCCACTACATAACCTTCTTCTAAACGAATCTTTGCTCCGAGTTGTTCTAACCCTTTTAGATGAATATCTACAGGGCGTGTGCCTATAGCACAGCCACCAGGTAAAGATACACGTGCTTTCCCACATCGTGCTAAGAGTGGACCTAATACAAAAAATGAAGCACGCATTTTACGCACAAGGTCATAAGGTGCGGTAGGTGATATACGATTTGGTGTGACAATAGTCATAAACCTACCTGTAAATTCTATTTGTAATCCCATCTGGCTAAGAAGTTTATCCATAGTAAATACATCATGGAGACACGGGACATTATGAAGTACACACGGTTCTTCAGCTAAGATAGACGCAGCCATAAGAGGGAGTACCGCATTTTTTGCCCCACGGATTTGAACTTTCCCTTTTAACGGGTTATTACCACGAATAATTATTTTATCCATAAAATATTCATCCAATGCTTTAAAAGAAGATTGTATGTATTTTACAAAAAATAGGAGTCTTTAGTGAAAAGAATAAGTAATATTAATAAAATAGATGTTGCAATCAATACTATTGGTTTGAGGTAGGTGTTTCCGTTGAACTTTGTGGAGCATCTGTTTCCGTACTTACTGGAGCACTTTCCACAGGAGGTGTATTTGTCTTGTTTTCAACAGTGACAGGAGTCGTTGTTGTTGACGGTGTTTTATTATCGAATAAATTATCCAAAGCAGTATTCTGTTCAGTAGATAACTCATTATAAACAAGTTCAGGAGCAGGTCCTTTCCCGACTTTACCTGATATGGTTGATAGAAGAATGGCAAGAACCATAAATACACCAGCACTTATGTATGTTAATTTTTGTGGGAGAGTACGTGCTAATTTGGGTCCAAACACGCTTTCTGTGCCTGGGCTTAAACCAAAGGCACCTGCAAATCCAGCACCTTTTCCTTTTTGTAGGAGTACGATAATAATTAAAGCGACACAGCATGGAAGGTATATAAATAATAGTAATACCCACCAAAGTGTTGTTAGGCTAAAAATTGTTTCTAACATAGATTCTTTAACCTGTCCTTATATTGTAGATTTTATTGTTATATACATTCTTTTATTATTTGTGCAAAACTTTCTGCATTTAAGGAAGCACCGCCTACCAAGAAACCGTTAACATCAGGTTTGGATATAAGTTCTTTTGCATTTTCAGGTTTAACACTTCCACCATACTGGATAACTATGTTCGTCGCTGTTTCTTTGCCGAACTCTTTTCCTATAAGAGAACGGATGAAAGCATGGGCTTCTTGTGCTTGTTCTGGGGTTGCTGTTTTTCCAGTTCCGATTGCCCAGACTGGTTCGTATGCGATAACAACGTTTTGTAATTGTTCTGGAGTCATATCCCTTAAGCCCTCTATAATTTGCCGTCGTAGAACCGACTCCATCATATTCCCTTCACGTTCGTCAAGCGTTTCTCCAACGCAGAACATTACATTTAAACCTGTTGTTATTACATATTTAAGTTTTTGGTTTAACAACGTATCTGTTTCGCCAAAATATTGCCTACGTTCACTATGTCCTAATATAGTCCAACGACAACCTACATCCAGCAACATTTGTGGTGCTATTTCTCCAGTATATGCCCCTGATTCCTTTAAATAGCAATTTTGCCCACCTAATTCAATATTTGTACCTTTCAATACTTGTGATACGGCATAGAGGCTTGTAAATGGCGGACAAACAATAATTTTAACTTGGTCAATTCCCTCTACTAATGGTTTAAGTTTATTTACAAGGTCAAGAGATTCATTGACTTTTTTGTTCATTTTCCAATTTCCAGCAATAATCGACTTCATTTCATTTCCTTTCTTACAATGATTTTAAAAATGAAAAATAAAAAAATATCTCTTTCTATAAGGCTGTTGGGTATGAATTGGATATATAGATTATCATAAATCGTAACAATTTATCAAAAAGCTATCTATTAGATATTGACTGTGGTTTTGAAAAAAAAGGGGCACGGATAGATAATACAATCCGCATTGCAATATTGAATATATCTTCTACAATAGTATAAAAAACGGGGACTACAAGCAATGTTAATATCGTCCCTAAAATTAAACCGCCGACCAATGCTTTACCTAAACCTGAAAACATGACAGCACCTCCTGATTTAGCCATTGCTAATGGGACAAGCCCCAAGATAGTTGTCAATGCTGTCATCATTACAGGTCTAAGTCGGTCTTTACTTGCTTGTACGATTACGTTAATCAAGTTGTTATTATTTGTTTTTCTCAAAAAATTTATATGGTCTACTATCACAATTCCATTATTAACGATTACACCAACCATTAATACACAACCGATTAGTGTAATCATATCCCAGTAGGAATTAGTAAAGTATAATGTCCATGCAGAACCTATGAGAGAAATGGGGACTGTAGTTAAGATAACTAAAGGCAAAAGTAATGACTCAAAAGTTGCACTCATAACGATATATATAAGGATAAGTGCCATACTCATAGTCATAGCAAAATTGGTTAAGTTCGATTGGATTTCTTCTAATTCTATGCCATAATTTAGATTGTAACCGTCAGGTAAATCGATGGATGATATTATAGATTGTAATTCATCTCTAATGAGTGTCAAATTCTCCGTGTTTGTTCTTGCACGGAAATTTATCACATTGCGACCGTTATACCTTTTTACAAGTTCCGGTCCGGGGCGTTTTTCATAAGATACAACCTGATGCAAGGGAACGAGAGTCCCTTTACTTGAAATGACTTTTAAGTTATCAATATTTGCTTTTGTTTTTCTGTCTTCTTCTTTATATTGTAGCCATACGGGAATTTCTCGTGTTCCCTCTTTAAAATAAGGAAGTTGAGCACCTCTAAGGGCTGTGTCAATGGTTTGGGCGATAGTAAATGGGTTGATACCTTGCTCATCTGCTTGAAGTTCATTTATTGCAACCCTCATTTCTTGTTTTTTTTGCTCAACATCCATTTCTACATCTGTGAAGAGTGGATTACTTAGGAGTAATGATTTTATCCGTTGGGCTTGTGCAAATAGTATCTCATTATCCCCACCTGTAAGTCTTAATGTCACTAATCGTGATGTTCCTGATTCACCGGTATCAGCAATTGAAAACTCTAACTTGCCACCAGGAATATGGGAAGGAAGTTTACTTTTAACGATTTCTAATGCTTCTTCAGTAGTGCAAGGTGGATTTCTACCAATTTCACCATCATCTTCTGTGTACAAATACACATGAATTTCCCCTCCACTTTTTCCATGGAATAGCAATATATTTTTTATAGCTATTGATTCACGAATTGGTTCTAATTTCTGTGTAAGCTGGTCAAAGAGGTCTTTAACTTTTGCAGTGTCAAAATTCTGGTCAAGGGTAATTTTTATATCCACTTCACGTGTGTCTAATTTAATTAAATCTTTCATCCCTACTGATTTAACAGGGATAAGGTAAGAAATCACTAAGAATAGACATAAAGCTAAAAGAAAAGCCAATCGATTTTTTAGAGACCAATGTAGTAATAATTCTAAAAAGAAGTAAAGTTTTTCTAAAAGTTTAAAACTCCCCGCTTTTTCACGAATGGAAACTAATAAATTGTGGAGAAATATCATGAGTTTCATCTGATTTTTTTCTCGGGGTAGGACATGTATGGAAAGAACTAAAGGAACGACAGTTAAAGCGATTAATAGGCTTCCTAACAAAGCAACAATTAAAGGCCCTCCTAACTGTTTCATAAATACCGACATTCTGCCTGCTTCAAGATAATACATAGGTATAAACACAACAATTGTGGTAAGTGTGGATGCGGAAATAGCTATACCTACTTCTGATGCTCCACGAACAGCACTTGTTTTTATATCATAACCTAACTGTTGGTATCGGATAATATTTTCAACAGCAACAATGGCATTGTCTACCAACATTCCAACAGATATAATTAAAGACACCATCGTTATAATATTAAGTGACATGTCAGCAAAATACATAAAAATAATGCCAATCATAAGAGATGAAGGAATGGCAAATGCTACAATAATAGTCGGAATAAGTCGGTGTAAGAAGATAAGTAATACAATAAAAGCCATAATTCCGCCGTAGATTCCCTCACTGAACAGATTGTTTAATGCCCGATTAATTAAATCGGATTGGTCAAAAAAGATTTTTGTAACAGTTCCCTCAAATGCTTCCTCAGATAAAATATTCTTCAATTCACGTTTTATTTGATTGCACACATTTACTGCGTTTGCTTCTGATTCCTTAATAACAAGTAAAACGACCCCACCTTTTCCATCTAATGCTACTCTCTGGGAATCTTCTCTTGAACCAAATCGGACGGTCGCAACATCTTTTAGTCGCATACCATTTTTATTGACGACAAGGTTTTCAATATCAGATAAAGTTTTATACTCACCTTTAAATTGAACAAAGTATTTTTTATCTCCCTCTGAGATAGAACCAAGTGAAGCATCTAATGAGGCTGTCCGAAGAGTATTTAATAAACTTACTATGGGAATATTAAGGCTGTTGAGTCGGTCCTGAGAAACTTCGATTAAAACCTCTTTCTCAGGGATAGGAGATATTAATTTAATATCTGCAACTCCATCAAGCCGTCGGAGTCTTGGAATAAGAGAGGTGCGAACTAAATAAACATAATTTTCCTCATCTTCTGATTTAAATAAGCCGATAGCTATGACTGGAATGGCTCCTGAACTGAACCGTTGAATAATAATCCGTTGTACTTCATCTGGAAGAGTCATTTTTAAACGTTCTATTCTGTCTCGAACGTCTGCAGTTGCTAAAGTCATGTCAGTGTCTAAATTAAACCACATGTCAACAGAACAACCATTTGAAGAACTTGTAGTAGCAATGCTCCGAAGTCCAGGGATAGTCCTGAATTCTCCCTCCACTGGAATAGCGATTTGCTGTTCTATTTGTTCTGGTGAACTCCCGGGATAGGGAATATAGCATCCGATAAAAGGACGGTCTACTTTAGGAAGAAATTTCAAAGGAATACGGAACCATGAGATTAATCCCAGAACGAGAATGGATATAGAAAGCATGAACATAGTAATGGGACGATTTATGGCTATTTTAGGTAGAGACCATGTCACTTGTTTCGTACCTTATGAGAAAGGTTAGAAAACATATAATAAGCCATAGGGATGAGCCATAAAGTCAACAAGGTGCTTGCAGATAGCCCTGTAATTACAGTTAATGCCAATGGCTGTCTTAATTCGGAGCCTTCTCCTTTAGATAATAGCATGGGCAGTAGCCCAAGAACTGTTGTTAATGTTGTCATAAAAATAGGTCTCAAACGGACCATAGATGCTTGAATAATAGCATCGTGTAGGGATAGACCACGTGTAATAAGTTGATTAGTATAGTCAATCAACACAATAGCATTGTTTACTACGATGCCTGCTAATATGATTGAACCCAAAAAAACCATGATGTTTAAATTAGTACCTGTTAAAAATAAAATGATAATAACACCAATGAATGCTAAAGGCACAGATAACATCACTAATATAGGTAACCAAATAGATTCAAATTGAGAAGCCATTACCACATATACCAGAAAGGTTGCAAGTAATAGAGCAAGTCTCAAACTATGGTATGACGTTGCTAATTCACGGTTTTGTCCGCCAAGAGTAATAAAAAATTCTCGAGGTTTTTCAACATCTCGAAGTTTAGATATAACTTCCTGTGACACACTTGCCAAATCTCGTCCTTCGATATTGGCAGTTATTAATGCGACCCTTTTTTGTCCAATTCTCCGAATATCGCTCGGTCCAACATCTTCTACAATGGTTGATACATCACAAAGACGAACAGGAACAGCCCCTTCTATAATTGACATCTGTTTTAGGTCATTAATGCTTTGAAGGAATGTTTGATTTGTTCTAACACGAATATCAATTTTATCTCCACCACGATTAAATTTTGTGGCAATTTCTCCTTGAATTTCTGTTCGTAACTTATTTGCGACTTGAGCAGGGGAAAGTCCCTTCTCAGCTAACAGTTCTCTATCTAACTGGATAAGTATCTCTGGATAACCAGATTGTATTGATATATCAGCATCCTTAACGCCCCGAACTTGTCGTACTTTTTGGAGGCATGCCTCACCTACAGATTTCAAGGTATTTAAATCATCACCAAATATTTGAACCTCAAGATTACTTTTTAACGTGAATAATGTAGGAAGTGTAAAAATAATTGATTCCTCAGGAAGGGGAAGAAGAGATGAACGTATTTCATCTATAATTTTATCTTGTATTTGTGCAGTTTTACTACGATCTTTTAATAGAATTGTAAAAGTAGCTTTGTTCTCGTTTTTTCCTTTGCTTTCAGTTTTGCTACTTTCTGTACCAACTTGTAAGGTAATACGTTCTATATATGGATTCTCTTTTAATTTATTCTCTATTCTAAGCACCTTTTCTAAAGTTTGATTAAGTTGTGTTCCAGCACGGGTTTCATATTGGATATTAAATTCTCCTTGTTTCATTGGTGGGATAAGTTCTTGTCCTATTCGGGGTAAAAGCGTTATGGTATATGCAAAAAGTGCAATGGCTAAAAGTATATAAATAGGTGCAAATTTAAGGTTGGAAGAAAGTGAAATTCTGTATAAATGCCTAAAACTTTCAAAAACGATATGAAATAGTTCTAATGGCAAAAAAAGTAAAAGACTAAGTGTCTTTTTAATCAGTAATGCACACAAGGCAAATGATAAAAATATGGGGGAAACTATAATGAAAAATAGGATTAATAAAGGATATACGAAAATATTTATAATGCCCCAAGAAATAAATTTTAACAAGATATTTATAGGGAAAAATATAATTTTAAGGAGATTTAACCATCGAGATGAACGTGGAGAATAACGTAATATTTCAAATAAAGTTGTCCTGCTGTATTGAATATGTCGTTTGAAAGTAAAAACAATTGTAAATATAAAAGAGGCAAACAGGCTTTTATGTTTTATTTGACGGAAAAATAAGAAAATACGGAAAGGGTGTAATAGATGTTGTGTATTGCTTGGTTCTGAAAAGAAATGGGTTTTTGATACTAATAATGGATTTAAAAACAAGGCAACGAGTAGCGAAGCTAAAAGGGAGAAAGTAACAGTTAGAGCAAGGTCTCCAAAGATTTGTCCTGCAATACCCTCAACAAATGCAACGGGGAAAAATACGGCTATAGTAGTTAATGTAGATGCAACAACAGCGGAACTTACTTCAGATGTTCCACGGATAGCAGAATCAATAATAGAATCTCCTTCTTCTCGACATCTAGCAATACTTTCTAATACGACAATAGAGTTGTCTACTAACATTCCAATTCCTAATGCTAATCCGCCCAACGACATAATATTTAAAGAAATGCCTCGTATGAACATGGGAATAAATACAGTAATTATTGAAATTGGAATAGCGAGTCCAATTGTAAAGGTACTACGTATTTCTCGCAAGAATAAATAAAGTATAAGAAGGGCTAAAAAACCGCCATTAATCGCTGCGGATTGAACTTCTTCTATTGAACTAATAATAAATTGGGACTGGTCGCTTATGATATGAATCTTTGTATCAGGTGGAAGAGAACTAATTAAATTTTTCCTTTTAAATTGTTCTCGTCGAGCATGTGGGTCTTCAATTGTATGTTTTCCTTCTGAATCGTGAGCAACAGGGCTTAATTCAAGAGAAAGTTGCTCATTGATTAATTCAGAAAGACTTTTTTTCCTTTCAATACCTAAAAGGTCTTTTACCAGATTACATACAGTAACAGTGTTAGAATTTCCTTCCTTGTATATCTCCAATTCAATAGCTTCTTCTCCATCAATTCGTATTATTGTATCGCGTTCTTTAGTGCCCCATTTAACTGTAGCAACATCCTTTAAATAAATAGGGGTACTTTTTGGAGAGGTCTGTTGAATATTTGAAGATGTAGCATCGGTATTGAGGGTTAGAGATGAGATTGAAGAAATAGGATTGTTTGATAAAGAAGGTATGTTAAGGGAAGTAGAGATGATTACATTTTTTATATCTTCTATATCTTGGAATTCTTTTAAAGTTCGGACAATATATTCCGTTTTCCCCTCAGACAATTTGCCTCCAGCCACATTTATATTTTGACTTGCTAAACTTCGGACAATATCATCCAAAGAAAGCCCAAGTGATTTAATCATTTTACTATCGACAAGAATTTGTATTTCTTCTTCTTGTCCCCCTTTTACTACCACCTGAGCAATTCCTGTTTCTGCTTCTAAATCACTTTTTAATTTTCGTTGGACAGATTCGCGAAGTGTAGTTAAATACCGTTCTTTTTCTACTGGTGATATATTTGCAGGGGGTGTTAATCCAATCCGTATTACAGGGTCTAAGTTTGGGTTAAATCTAAGAATAACAGGTTTTTTTGTAACTTCTTTAGGTGGTTCAAAAAGGTCTAAACGGTCTCGTACATCCTGTTGTGCAATATTCATGTCTGTATTCCACATGAATTCTAATGTAATTTCTGAAAGACCTACTGAGGAAACACTACTTATTTCTACCAACCCACTAACGATACTTAACATTTCCTCTAACGGTCTTGTAACTAATTTCTCGACATCTTCAGGGGCTGCACCTTCAAATTCAGTTCTTACAGTTAACGAAGGGTATGAAATATCAGGCATAAGGTTAATTGGGAGTTTTTGATATGAACGCCAACCAAAAACGATAATAGTTGTAAATATCATTATGATGGTAACTGGCCTTCGGATGGGAAAAGATATAAAACTTGAATTTGAATTAACTACTGTGGTTTGTTCGTTCACTATGACTCCCCTTAATTTTTATTGAATCAAGACCAAGAATGTTTTAATATTGATGTTATTATGTTGTAGATGTTTTTTCTTGTTGATTTAGTATTTTTTCTAATGAAGTTACTTCAACAATAGAACCAGGCTTTAAATTTAACTGCCCTAATGTAATAACTAATGTGTGTTCATCTAATCCACTCAAAATTTCAAAGTAAGAACTATCTTCTAAACCTACTTGAATTTCTACTTTCTGAGCAACAAATTGGACACTATCATGTGTTTTGTCTTTGTGATTTATATTTTCTATATTTTCACCACTTTTAGATTGTGCTATAAAAACA
>JAIWNQ010000026.1 GCA_020216745.1 Candidatus Hydrogenedens sp. | reverse complement strand
TCGTTAAATTGTTAATATTTTATTGATGCTATTAAGCATTAAACATACAATAATTCTGCCATAAACTAACTAAAAAGTCAAATTTTTAAGAATTACGTATGTTTTATAATTCTGTTATAGAAATAGAAAAGCCTCTACTATTGAGTCATAAAAGTTTAAAAATATACTTCTATAAAGATAAATTTATTATAATATTTATAAAAACATTAGATATTAATAAAACACAGATATTTTATAGGAGATGGTAAAATGAGAATGAGATGTATTGGGTTAATATTGTCGTATGTAATTTTATTCTCAATAAAATCTACAGCAATTGTTTGGGAATTTCATGGTAATAATGAAGGATGGTATCCTGGGAATGAATATGTGCAAGATTTTCAAGTTAGTGGTGACGTGTTGTCTTTTCGTATTACAGGAGGTGACCCATCAATTTTGAGCCCAAATAATCTGAAAATAGACGGTTCAAATTTCCATTTCCTGCATGCTGAAATCGAATTTAATTCAAGTATTACAGGTAATGCCCAGATATATTTTATTACAGAAGAAGATAGTAATTGGAGTGAGGAAAAAGCAGTTTATTTTCAGGTCGTTCCTGGAAAACATACATATCTTATTAACATTCCCCAAAAAATACTATATCCCAATAAATGGTTGGGACAAACCATTGAGCAGATTCGGTTTGACCCACCTGAATATCAAGAAAACAATGTGAAAATATATTGGTTCGGTATTACATATGGAAGTGTATGGGAATTTTCAACCGATGGATACTATGATGGTTGGGGAGGATTCAACTGTATTGAAAACTCACAAGTTACAAATGGCTATTTGTTCTTGGAATTTAATTGTGGAGACCCCTATATTCATTCTCCATACGGATTGAGGTTGAACGGTTACGATTACCCATGGTTGCAAGCAGATATTGAATACTCCACTGAACAAGACCACTGGTTCCAATTATTTTTTATTCACTCCTCTGATGAAATCTGGGACGAACAAAAATCAGTAGTTTTTCCTGCTCGTTTAGGCAGACATGTTTATCTTATTAATATTCCACAGACGTTATCTGATTTAGGGAAAAGTCCATCATTATGGAATGAAAATATGATTACACAAATACGGTTCGACACAGGTGGAGTATATCCAGGGAACATAAAAATACATTGGATTGGGCTTTGTAGAGATTCTACATATCAGGGAAATGGGCAGGCTCCCGCATCTGAACGGGTAAAAATCTATCCGAGTGGTAGTATCAAAATAGAAGAAGGTGGCTCTATTGACTTACGGGTTCAACTCACAGATGTCGCCGAACCCTATTTTGTTCGTTGGACTCATAATGGCGAAGAAATAATAGGTGCTCAACAAACACGCCTTATAATTAGAGATGTTGATATTGCCAATGGAGGTTCATATCAATGTGTAGTTACTGATAGTGCCAAGGCTTTACTCTATTCAGAACCTGTTTATGTTGATATAGTTCCACAGGGGACTATACCTGCCTCTAATGGCTTATCCATAACAATAATAACCACCTTATTCGTTATCGTAAGTTGTGTTTATCTTCAGAAAAAGAAGAGGGGAGTGTCCTTAAAAAGAGATTAGATAAGATTTGGAAACAAGATATTGGATATAACATGTGGGAAGGATAAATATATAATTTCCTTATCAAGTATTTTGTTTAAAGTGATTTTATTCACATGGTTTATTAACAATAATGTATATGTACATTATTCAAAAGTTTTAAATGAATTAATTTAAGATAGTAATAGATGTAGTCAAAGGACTTGGGAATGGAGGATAGGAAACCTGTATATCTTTATATTAGTGAAGATATAGAAAAACAGTGTTTTAAATGGGCTCATGAGTTATTAAAAAATTGTTGTGTTTGTCCACGAAACTGTGGTGTTAATAGATTAGAGAATAAGACAGGTCATTGTAAGATAGGTCGATATGCACGAGTATCCAGTGCTTTCCCTCATTTTGGAGAAGAGCCCTGTTTAGTCGGCTGGCATGGCTCTGGGACGATATTTTTCAGTGGTTGCAATTTAAATTGTGTGTTTTGCCAGAATTATGAAATTAGTCAGTATCCTTCGGGTTCAGAATGTTCACCAGAAATCATTGCAGAGATGATGTTAAATCTACAATCATTAGGTTGTCATAACATTAACTTAGTATCACCATCTCATGTAGTCCCTCAAATTATTGAAGCATTAATCATTGCCAAACACGGTGGATTGCAAATTCCTATTGTTTATAACACAAATTCCTACGATAGTGTTGATTCATTAAAAATACTTGAAAACTGGATTGATATTTACATGCCCGATATAAAATATTGGAACGAAGAAACCGCATGGAACTATTCTAATGCAAAGAATTATCCCGATATAGCAAAAGAATCTATAAAAGAAATGCATCGTCAGGTAGGGGATTTAATAATAAATTCCGATGGAATTGCCCAGCGGGGATTATTAGTAAGACATCTCGTAATGCCCAGTTTAATTCATGAAACAAAAGAAATTTTGAAATGGTTATCAACAAATATTTCGAAAAACACCTATATCAATATTATGGAGCAGTATCGACCCTCATACAAAGTTCCTGATAATCCAAGTTATTCGTCAATCTCACGAAGACCAACATGGGAAGAAATTGAAGAAGCTATCTGCTTTGCAAAACAATGCGGATTATCACGACTTGACAA
This sequence comes from Candidatus Hydrogenedens sp., assembly GCA_020216745.1. Taxonomy (GTDB): domain Bacteria; phylum Hydrogenedentota; class Hydrogenedentia; order Hydrogenedentales; family Hydrogenedentaceae; genus Hydrogenedens. The sequence continues at coordinate 7,293 of JAIWNQ010000026.1, read as the reverse complement.
ATAAAAACCCCTTAAACATATTTTATGTTTAAGGGGTTATGTTTTAATTCTGATTATTTATCTTGCATATTGTTTTCTGATGAGTATCACAGTACACAAAGTTATAACGCTTACAAACAATATAAGTGTTAATGTGGAACTAATAGGAACTTCATCAGAAATGATAACATGAAATTCATAAGTGGCGTTGGTTTTCTGTCCATTATCATATTCACAAATATATGTTCCTGTATCCTCAATTTGTGCATTGGGAATCCAGAGAGAACGACAATGAGTGTTTAAGCCTCGTGATTCTAAATCTCCATTTACTTTACTCCATTGGAAAGTTGAGTTATTCGCCACAGGGTCTGGAACACGCAGACATATATCAGCCCCGACTTCAAAAATACCGCCTAATGTGGATGATGAATGACAATCTTCACAATCTGAACCAGGATAAACGTCAGGATTAAGTGCAGAATTAAGATATGCTTGCTTTTTATCTTCATAGTTCATGTTAGAACGGACAAAATATTCATATTCTTGCTTATTCGTCCATCCATCACCATCCGCATCCCCATCAGGTCCAAAATATTGAGGTAAGGTCTGATAATTAAATGGATAAATTATGTTTACGTGTATATTGAAACTGGGGTCTATAGCTTGTGCCGCTATAGAAATTACAGTGGGTATCATTGTAGATTCTTGATTCCCTAAGGTCATATAACCCGCTAACATTTGAGGTAAGCCATAAAAAATAGTATTTACAATACTTCCTTCGCCACCACAGTCAGTAACCATTCTCTGCATATTATGATCGAAAGTGTTGACAGCAATTTGATGACTTACCCCTCCATTGGCTGTAAAATCAATAGATGGATTGTTATAACATTCTGTAATAAGATGAAATTCCAATGAGTCTAACATTCCATTTCCAGAAATAACAATAGGATCTATAGATATTTGTCCGCCGTTCAAATCGCATTCCTCTGGACTAAACGAAAGCCCTTCTGCTCCCTGGTCTCCTAATAAAACATAATAAGCGCTTAAATTTTCATGTAAATATTGCATACCTGCTACAATTTCATGGTCAGGTTGCCTTATAAAATCATGATACTCCCAAACACCGTTATAGCAAAAATCCCCATTCCCTTCTGCATTTCCCGTGCCGGGTCCTCCCAATGGTTTTGAGGTGCTGTCTACGATAGAATCATCATCAATCACGCAAAGTGTAACATTTCCAACACCACCAGTAATATCTACAACTACATTGTAAATCTGATTCGCCTGAACATTAGTAACAGATAAGATAGGAAGGGGAGAGGATAGACTGTCCTTTGCATTAAAATCAGTTATATCAACATTGGAAACAGGCTCACTAAAGGTTACTGAAAAAGTCATTGTATCTCCATTAGAAGAAACACTATTAATCAAATAGACTTTTGGATAATCCAACCATTGAGTAATAAATTCAGACATGCATCTTTGTGCTAATATTTTATAACCTGCTTGAGATAAATGAATGTCACCATCAAAAAGTCCATCCGGATGAACTAATGAGCAAGGGTCACCTCCAGGAAAGGGAGAGTAAGAAGGATAATTACCAGGATAAGGAACTGAATAGGGAGGTAAATTTGTGGGTGTTGATGTCCCAAAATGATATTGCATTAATCCAAGGTTGTGAACATAATAAACTCGTGGTTTGCTATCCGCAAGAGCCTTTTTGGCTTGTTCAAATCTTACAAAAGCATTTTGCTGATCGCATATTGAACAACCACCACGGTCTCTTCCTGCAAAAGTATATCCACATAAGGCTACTCGAATATCAGGTCTAACAGCTAAAATTTCATCTATAATACCACTCATATAATTTACAATAGTGTTTATGATATATGCTTCCTGTGCAGGATTGGAAAGCATATCACAATTCCAACGAGAGGTTTGAGGTGTACCTCGTAGAAAATCATTTCCCCCTAACGTCATAACAACAATGTCAATAGTCGGATATTTTTCTAATTCTTCCTTTACATTTTGAATATAATTATATTCCTCTGGATAAAACTCAAAAGCTCGAGCCCCCATAATAGCAGTGCGACTACCTATCTCTCTTAGATGCTCCATTCCAGGTGTTTCAAGAAAAATTTCTTTAAAGGTTCTAAATGCCCACATAAAACCAGTCCAGCTATCACCAACTAATAGAACTCGTGGGACCTCTTCTTGAGCAAATGCAAATAAACTACTAAACAAAATCAATGCAGATAAAAAGAATGCACAACATGAACGTAAAAAATGTAGTTTCATTTCTGTCTCCTTTCTGTTTATATTCTTAAAAATAAAAAATAACAATTAAACCTTATTTAAAATTATATCATAATAAAAAGAAAAATTCAATAAAACTTAGTAGATACATTTTTTCAATTAAAAAATAAAAATTTAAATAAAAAATTATTTTTTACTTGACATGAGACTAATTATATGTTATAATTTGTTCATAGTTTCACAATTATACTTAAAGGTAAGTATATAAAGTTTGTTCAAATTTTCACAAATAATTTAACTTAAACTTAAATAAATTATTATGGTATCTGAAAAAACAGTTGAAAGATTAAGTTTATATCGCCGTGTCCTACAGCAATTAAGGGTAGAGGGTAAAGAAACAATAATGTCTCATGAACTTGCTATGTTACTCCATATTAAACCATCACAAGTTAGAAGAGACATTATGCAATTAGGATATTCTGGAGTTCCAAATAGTGGTTATAAAATTAGACCTTTATTAGAAAGTATTGCTAATTTCTTAGATTCACCATTACCACAAAGTGCAGTGTTAGTTGGAGTAGGACATTTAGGACTTGCCTTATTAGCGAACTTTGCTGGTCGTTGGAGGCAGTTGGCTATACGTGCCTCATTTGATAAAGACCCAGAAAAAGTAGGGCAAACGTTTCATGGTTGTAAATGCTATCCAATGTCTGAACTAACACGAGTAGTTAACGAGACAAAAAGTATGGTGGGGATTATTGCCATACCAGGTGAAGGAGCTCAAAATGTATGTGACTTACTAATCCATGCTGGGATTCGGGGTATTTTGAATTTTTCACCCTTGCGAGTAAAAGTCCCCGATTACGTTTTTGTTGAACATGTTGACCTTTCAGCTACATTTGAAAAAGTTGCATTTTTTGCACGACGAATGAAACATTACGAAAAAGAAGAATATTGGAAGACAGAAAATGATAATATGGAAGAAGAAAAGGAAACCTTACTAACAAACCAATAAATAAAAACTTTTTTATAGGAGAAAATATATGAACAAAGAAACAAAACATGCTTGCGTTGAAGAGGCAAGCGAAGAAGAATTACTAACTCGTCTCGACGGAATTATTGCAGAATATCGAGACAAGCCAGGTGCACTTATTCCTGTTCTGCAAATTGCACAGGCTATGTTCGGATATTTACCCGAAAGTGCACTAAAAAAAATCAGTTTAGGATTAAACAAATCCTATAGTGAAGTGGCCGGTGTTGTTACTTTTTATTCATTCTTTTCAACGCAACCTCGCGGAAAACACACAATACGTGTTTGTTTAGGGACTGCCTGTTATGTTCGTGGCGGAAAACAAGTGTTGTCTGCTTTGAAAGACAAACTAAAGATTGATGTTGGCGAAACTACAAAAGATAGAATGTTCTCATTAGATGTGGCTCGTTGTTTTGGGGCTTGTGGTCTCGCTCCAGCCATTATGATTGATAATGAAGTACATCAAAGAGTTAAGCCCGCTAAAATTCAAGCAATCCTTGATATGTATATTGATAAAAATATAGAAGAAAAGTCAACAAAATAAAGGAGATTTTATTATGGCAGATATAATTCGTTCACCAGAAGACCTAAATGCTTTAAAAGAAAAAGCACTCAAAGAAATTAATATCCGCTCACAACAAAAAGAGTTAGTAGTAACGGTCCACATGGGAACATGTGGCATCGCAGCTGGTGCCAGAGATGTCTTAAAAAATTTAGTGGCTGAACTCTCATCTCAGGGTATTGACTATGTAACTGTTCGTCAGTCTGGATGCGCTGGTTTATGTGACCGTGAACCTATGATTACAGTTCTTCAAAAATCTTCAGGAACTGAATATCGATATGGCAAGTTGAACGCAGAAAAAGTGAGAACTATTGTTCAGCAACATATCATATCTGGGAAACCAGTAATGGAATACCTTATTTCATAATTAAACAATCATTCTTTGGGTTTACAAATGGATAAATGGATAATTAGAAACAAAGATGATGTAAAAATTGTAATAGGAATAGTGTTGATTCTTATTTCCTATCCACAATTTTGTTTTTCATCAGATGTAGAATTCGAGGTTGTTCATCCAGAAGACACAGGTGAAGCACTTATTAATCCAGGGATGGGGTGGGTTCTACATTTCTATGACAATGTCCCTGAAAATTATGGTTCTAAATTAGAGCCATCAGATACGGTAGACGATTTTCCAGGATTGACTGTGATCTATCTCCGTATCGCATGGTCCTTTTTAGAGCCAGAAGAAGGCAAATTTAATTGGTCTGTTTTGGATACCCCTGCCCAGAGATGGATTGCTAAGGGAAAGCAAATTGCACTCCGCATCACATGTAGTGAAACACCTATTCAATGGGCAACCCCAAAATGGGTTTACGATGTCGGTGCTAAGGGCTATTTCTTTACACCACTACAAGGAACAAAAGAAGACGGAACACATTGGGAACCTGATTATAGTGACCCTATATTCTTAGAAAAATTAGACCATTTCTTACAAGAGTTAGCAAAACGGTACGATGGCAACCCTGAAGTTGCCTTCATAGATATTGGCTCATTAGGTGTCTGGGGAGAAGGGCATACGTGGCATAGTTCACAACAAAAAATCAGCGTCGAGACGGTAAAAAAACATATAGACTTGCACGTCAAACATTTTAAAAACACCTTAATCGCTTTGAACGATGATAGTATTACCAATGGACAAAAGATAACAGAATTGTCACCAGAGCAAAAAGAGATAATCGCTTATGCGAAAGAAAAAGGCTTAACCCTTCGCGATGATAGTATATTAGTTCAAGGTGGAGAGTATGCGTATATGAGTGCAGGTATTGCACAGGAGTTTTGGAAAGATAAAGCGGTGATTTTAGAAAGTGAACATTATGGCAATTCTAAAACAAATGGACATTGGGGAGACGGAACAAAATATCTACAAGCAGTAGAGGAGTATCATGCAAGTTATGCATCGATTCATTGGTGGCCCAGAGAATTCTTACAAGAGCGAAAAGATTTGATTGATAAAATGAATCTTCGGTTAGGTTATCGAATACTTCCTACCGAGATTAAATGGCAGAAACAAGTGAAAATCTCTAACAATCGATGGGATGTCGAGTATCAATTTGCTAATAAAGGAGTTGCACCTTGTTATAAAGGTGGTTTTCCAATATTTACATGGAAAGATGGTAAAGGTGGAATTGTCGCCACATTTGTTGACGATACTTTTAATGTAAACACATTGCCAGTTAGTTTGCCTAATGAAGTTCAGACTATAAAACGGAAAGCCACATTTTTACTTCCCTACTTATTAAAAGAGGGAAATTATTCAGTTTACGTTTCCATCGGAACACGTACAGGAACACCAGTAATACAATTACCTATCTCAAATAAAGATAATGAGAAACGGTATTTAGTAGGACAGGTTGAAGTTATCCCATAAAGGTTTATGTTTATGAAAGATAAAAATATAAGAAAACATAATTTTATAGAAAGGAGATAAAATATGAATTTAGTTCGAAGTCATGTGTTAATCTGTGCGGGAGCAGGATGTGTCGCCTCAGGCTCTATGGAAGTAAGCAGTGCTTTCTCAGAAGCACTTGCAAAACATGGTTTATCAGAAGAAATACAAGTAGTACATACAGGATGTCTAGGTCCATGTGCCATTGGTCCTGTGGTTGTTATTTATCCTGACGCCATTTTCTATCAAGGTGTCAAAACAACAGATGTTGAAGACATCGTCGTTGAACATCTGTTAAAGGGTCGACCAGTCAGTAGATTAAATTTTAAATCTACGACAACCTCTCAGATTATACCTGCATTGCAGGAAATCGGTTTCTTTAAACAACAGACAAAAATTGTGTTAAGAAATTGCGGTATTATCGACCCTACAAAAATTGAAGAATATATAGCCAGGGATGGTTATCAAGCCTTAGCAAAGGTATTAACCCAAATGACACCCGAACAAGTTGTAGAAGAAGTCAAAAAATCAGGGCTACGTGGTCGAGGCGGTGCAGGGTTCCCGACAGGAATTAAATGGGAAGTTACAAGAAAAGCACCAGGAGATAAGAAATATGTCCTTTGCAACGCAGATGAAGGCGACCCAGGTGCATTTATGGACAGAAGCGTTCTGGAAGGCGACCCACATAGTGTTATTGAAGCAATGATTATTGCAGGATACGCCATTGGTTCTGACCAGGGATATATTTATGTCCGTGCAGAATATCCTCTGGCAGTTGAAAGATTAAATATAGCGATAGCACAAGCCAGAGAATATGGTTTATTAGGCAAAAACATTATGGGAACGAATTTCAGTTTTGACCTTGAAATACGTATGGGTTCTGGAGCTTTCGTATGTGGTGAAGAAACTGCATTGATGCGTTCTATCGAAGGAAAACGTGGCGAACCCAGACCGCGTCCACCGTTCCCCGCATATAAGGGTTTATGGGAAAAACCCAGTTTGTTAAATAATGTCGAGACCTATGCAAATATCCCTGTGATTATATTAAAAGGTGCTGATTGGTTTGCCTCAATAGGAACAGCGAAAAGCAAAGGGACTAAAGTATTTGCACTGGCAGGAGCAGTAAACAATACAGGATTAGTCGAAATTCCAATCGGTACACCATTAGGCGAAATTATTTATGACATCGGTGGTGGAATTCCACGAGGCAAACAATTTAAAGCGGCACAAATCGGAGGTCCTTCTGGTGGGTGTATCCCAAAACAGCACTTGAATGTACCAGTAGATTACGAGTCATTACAAGAATTAGGAGCGATTATGGGTTCTGGCGGATTAATCGTTATGGATGAAGATACGTGTATGGTAGATATGGCTCGTTTCTTCCTTGATTTCGTTCAAGATGAATCTTGTGGTAAATGTGTCCCATGCCGAGTTGGAACGAAAAGAATGTTAGAAATTGTAACGAGGATTTGTGAAGGTAGGGGAGAGGAAGGTGACATTGAAAAGTTAATCGAATTGGGACAAAAGATTAAAGATGCTTCCTTATGCGGTTTAGGACAAACAGCTCCAAACCCA
>JAIWNQ010000009.1 GCA_020216745.1 Candidatus Hydrogenedens sp. | reverse complement strand
TGATGAGTTTCTTGCTCTCGCATATTGGAAAGAAAAGAGACATCCAGTTTATATCGTCCGATTGTTCAATATTGTAGGTCCTCGTCAAACAGGACAATATGGAATGGTGTTGCCAAATTTTATCATGCAAGCCCTTAAAGGGGAACCTTTGCGTGTATTTGGTGATGGAATGCAAACCCGTTCTTTCGCTTATGTTGGTGATATTGTTCCTGCATTAGTACAAATTATGGAACGTCCTGATCTTTGTGGAAAGGTATTTAATCTGGGAAATGACAAAAGCGTTCGAATTATAGACCTTGCAAAGAAAGTGATAGAGGTTGTACAAAGTCCGTCTGTTATTAACTTAATTCCCTATGAAGAAGCATATCCAGAGGGATACGAAGATATGAGGCATCGCGTTCCATGCTTAAATCGAATTCGGCAAGCCATCGGATATGAACCAAAAACACCGTTAGAAACCATTATTTCAATAGTAGCAGAATACCTTCGTAAAAAAGTAAAATAATCCATTCGTATTTCAATTATTTCTTATTTATCGTTTTATTTAGCAGGTATTGTTCATAAATATTTTTTACTCATAATAAAGTTCATTTATAATCATTAACCCTATAATATTAAGTCGATTTTTATCTTTGTTAGATTGAGTTCAAGATGAATAAACAAAAAGTTTTTATTAAGACGTTCGGTTGTCAGATGAATGAACATGATAGTGCAAGGATAGTTGCTATCCTTGAGCAGATGGGGTATTTATTAACAGACCAGCCAGATGATGCGAATATGATTCTAATCAATACCTGCTCCGTTCGTGAGAATCCTGAAAATAAGGTTTATAGTTTATTGGGAGCACTTCGGCCTATCAAGGAAAGAAATCCAAAAACAATTATTGGAGTATGTGGTTGTGTAGCACAGCAAGAAGGTGAACATATTCTAAAACGAGAGTCTGTGGTCGATATTGTTATTGGTCCAGACCATTACTTCGAGTTGCCTGAGTTGATTTCGCGAGTTCGAGAAGGCGAACGTATTTGTTGTACGTATAGAGAATATCCAAAGCCACCTATATTTGACTTTATTCCTTCAGAATGGCTTGAAAAAGGGCACAGGGAAGGAGTAAAGGCATATATCGTTATAAGTAAAGGGTGTAATAATGCATGTAGTTTTTGCATTGTACCTCGTACTCGTGGACGCGAAGTATACAGAACACCAGAAAGTATACTGAAGGAGGTTCGGTCTGCAGTATCGGAAGGTATCCGTGAGATCTGGTTATTAGGGCAAAATGTAAATACGTATAAGTACACATCCAATTACCGTTTTATTGAACTCCTTAATGATGTTGCAAAGGAACATGACCTTTGGCGTATTCGCTTTACCTCACCACATCCTTATGATTGGAGTAAAGAACTTACCGACCTCATTGCAGAACGACCAAATATAGCAAGACATATTCATTTGCCACTACAATCTGGCTCAAATCGCATCCTAAAACTTATGCGGAGAAGACATACCATAGACGATTACTTAGAGCAGGTTGATTATATAAAGAAAAAGGTGCCAGGAATAGAGATAAGTACAGACCTGATTGTCGGTTTCCCTACAGAAACGGAAATAGAATTTGAAGAGACGATGGAGGTAGTTAGACGGGTTCAATTTAGCCAGATTTATCCCTTTAAATATTCACCCAGACCTAAAACATATGCCGAAAAGTTAGGTGATACTGTCCCCAGAGAAGAAAAAGAAGAGCGACTTGCACGTCTTATTGCTCTACAAGAGGAGATTAATCAGTTATCTATGTCTAAACTTATTGGCACCCAACAGGAGGTGCTTATTGAAGATAGGCATCCGAGGAATCCAAGTTTCTGGAATGGAAGAACAAATTCATATCGCTCCATTACAGTTTGCGGAGAGAACATGGAACTCGGTGATTTAGTTTCTGCACGGGTTGTGGGATATCATGGGCATTGGTTAGAAGCTGAATACCTCGATACTTTAAAAAAATCATCGCTGATAGATATAAAAAGATAAGGAGGAGCTAACTTATGAAAGTTTCAGTTATTCATTCCCAAACAACGATTGAATTCGACTGGAACACCGCTTTACTTATTCCTATTTTTGAAACGAAATTGCCAATTCAATGCGAAATATTAAAAGAAGAGCAGGAAATATTTATTCAATCGATTATTGACCGTGATTTATTCAGTGGCAAAGAAAATGACATCTTATATGTTCCCTTTGCAAGCCCGAATTTGGCAGGAGTAATTCTTTTGGGTTTAGGAAAAAAAGAAGAGTTCCATGAAGAGAAGATGCGAAGAATTGCCAGTAGCGTTATCAATTACACACGAAATAACAAAATATCCAGTATTGTTTGTGATTGGAATTATATTTCAACGGAGTATATTCCACCTTTTATTGAGGGGATTATTTTATCGCAATACATATTTGACCAGTATAAAACGAAGAACGCGAATGAGGACAAAAAGACAAATCCCATTACAAATGTCACATTCATCGTGTCTTCAGAGGAGAATATTCAAACATTAAATAATCAATGCGAACAAACCGTGCTTATATGTAATACCGTAAACATGGTGCGTTCATTAATTTCTTCTCCTGCTAATGAATTGACACCCCAATCATTCACAACATTTGCTCAAAATATGTTTCAAAACTTACCTTTGAAGTTTCAGGTACTTGATAAAAGTGAATTAGAGCGAGAAGGACTAAATGGTATTCTTGCGGTAGGGAAAGGCTCTAAAAATGAGCCTATGATGATGATTCTTGAATATCAGCCAAGTTCTTCTAATACAGAGAAGCAGGTTGTAATTGTTGGCAAAGGTGTCACATTTGATACAGGTGGTATTTGCTTAAAACCACACGAAGGGATGCAAGAGATGCGGTATGATATGTCAGGAGCCGCAGTCGTTTTAGGAACCATGTATATCCTTGCTGAATTAAAACTAAATATTCCTGTGATAGGTTTGATACCTCTGGTTGAAAATATCCCCAGTGGGTCAGCATTACTGCCTGGAGATATCATCAAAATGTACGGTGGCAAAACAGTAGAAGTGTTAAACACAGACGCTGAAGGTAGGTTGATTATTGCAGATGCTATGGCGTATGCACAAAAAAATTATGCTCCAAAAAAAATAATTGATATTGCTACATTAACGGGTGGGTGTATTATTGCATTAGGTCATTTCTGTGCTGGTGTTTTAGGTAATGATAAAGAACTGATAAAAGAGCTTTTACACGCAGGCAATAAGACGGGGGAACGACTTTGGGAGCTTCCACTGTGGACAGATTATGAAAAATTAATACAATCCGATTTTGCCGATGTGGCAAATATTGGACCCAAAGGTGAGGCATCTACTATTGTTGGCGGTATCTTTTTGAAGCAGTTTGTAGAGAACAATATTCTATGGGCTCACATAGATATTGCAGGAACTGCTTGGGGTGTTAAGCATATAGCATATTGGGATAGTAAATACCCCACTGGTTTTGGTGTCCGATTATTAATACAATGGTTATCACAACAGTAAACAAAAAAACAACGAATAAGCAAAGGTAAGTAATATGCGGTACATACTTTTCCTCATTGTAATTATGTTATCCATAGGACTGATAGTCGCTGGATTTAGTCCATCCTTATTTTCTATTAAGGAGTCAGATGGAGAACTTATGAACGAATATGTTTTCAAAAAAGCAACAAGCAACATTTCCAAACTGAGAGCACTTATTCAAGAATGTAAAACAAATCAGACGGAAATTTATGAGGGACGGGAAATAAATAGCCCTGATTTACCAGAAGAACGAAAAATGCTTATAGAACTGGAAATAATCCTTGCATATCAACATGAAAAACTTGCCCAGATAAACTATATAAATATCAGAGAAAAATCATTTAGACGAGAAGCTACTCCTATTGACGTTCAACATGCTTATCGTGAGTATGAATCCGCAACGCTTTACCTGTCAAGGCTTCTTGAAAAATACCCTCAAGGTGAATATTTATTAAAACAGCATCTCTAAAACAAAAACATTTTATAAAGGCAGTGTTAGTATCTATACTAACAGGATTCGTTAGATAGTAATTGAAAATTAAAGTTAGAATATTTATCTTTCATAATTTCATTAAAATCTACACGGGGGAGAGGGAAACACATGTGATGGTAAGGGCATGGTAATGTAAGATAATAACTATTTATTATATTATCCCCTTGTCTCACTTAAAGTATTACTATTTTCATAAGTAGGAGGGATTAACTTATTCTTCCATAAGTTCCTGAGTTGCGTCAGTAATATATTGTTTCTTGGGGAGTAAGTGTTTTGGAGTAAAAAAGTAGGAAGCAATAAGGGTAGGAATAACAGCACTACCAATGACGCAAATAACGATGTAAGAATATTGATTAACATCAATGATACCGTTAGAATATCCAAATAAAGCAGAAATAGTTCCGAATGTCAGTCCAGTGGACATCATGAGGGTATAATAACGTTTCTCATTTTTTTCTTTCCGAAATATAGAAATGAAAGGATAAAGTCCAACAATTTTCGTGGCTATTTTTGCACCTAATAATGCAAAGACAATTAAAGGTGCAGAGATAAGTGCTGGGATTGAGACAAGTGTTCCAGCACGTAAGAAATAAAATGGGGTTAAGAATCCAACAGTTAACGTTCTAAGTCTTCTCAACCATAGATGATTCTTCTGACTGAATTCAGCAAGTACCATTCCAGCAATATAGGCAGGCAAGACAGCTTCGTTGCCTGACCATAAAGCTAACGCCCCTAAAGCAAATAGTGTAAAGGAGATCCACTTAGTCCGTATAGCAGCAGTTCGATTTCCATAAACCTCCGTTAGGTGATTGGTAATATATGGAAAGATGAGAAGAAATATAATCAATGTCGAGATAAAAATAATAGTCTTATATGTAAAGGGCGCAAATAGAATTCCGAGGGCAAGCACTGTCCCAATATCATTTATAAAACATGCCCCAAGAATTCCTTTTCCAAATTCTGTCCGATTCAAGCCTGTTTCTATCATTACTGCATAAACGACAGCCATAGATGTAGTGGACAAAGCAACACCACATAAAAGACTTGCTTTTAACTCCCAGCCTAAAATACATCGGGCAATCAGCGAACATCCAATAAAGGGAGATAAGAATCCTATCAAGCCAATTAGAAGCACCTCTCTTAATTTTTGTCTAATTACAGTAGGCTCGAGTTCGGCTCCTGCCAGAAAAGTTAAAAAAATGGCTCCACTACCCGCTAAAAATTTTACCCATTCTGTGTTGCTATTTAACAAGCCGTGGTTTACATATTTTGTGGTAATAAACCCAGCAAGTACTCCAACACAAATCTCAACAAGTGCAATGGATAGTTTTATATGGTAGGCGATAATAGCTGAAATTAATGCAAGTGACAACCAGATTGCAGTAGATAGATAAATTTCTTCCATGTTAAATTCCTGTTTGTAAAAATAGTTGTGGCTTTCTAAGGTAGGAGTTATTAGCCACGGCAGGCAGTTAAAGGAGAACCCCATCTCCTGTTAAAATATTATATTATATAAACCATATTTTTTTCAAAGAGGCAGGATTATAATATTTGTATTTTTGTTAAGTATTGAATTAAGTAATAGAGTTTTTTTATAATAGTAGTTCCGAAAATTAACACAGGATATATATTTGTTTATATGTCATGATTAATATGCTTTGAGAAAGGAGGTTGATTTCATTGACTAAAGTCCGAGTGAAGCCTGAGGAGTCGTTTGATAAAGCAATGCGTCGCTTTAAGAAGAAGTGCAATAAAGACGGCTTAATGCAGAGACTTCGTGAATTACGACATTACGAGAAGCCTTCGGAACGGAGACGGAGGAGATTAATCAAGGCAGTGTCACGTGCTATCATGGAGTCTGAGAATATCCATTAGTCGACAGCCATTTCTATTGAATATGCATATGCACCTAAAAAACATTTTTAGGTGCATTTTTTATTATAAAAACCTATTATGAGTGAACTTGTAAATTTTTCTTTTCTATATCGTATGAGTTTCTTAAATTTCTGGTGCGGATGATAGGTCGGAGATTACGAAATCCTGAACAGGTGGGTTGGTACCATCACCTCCTCCGCAAGATAAGCCGACAACACATGTTGAGAGGTTTGATGGAATGTTAAGATATGTTATTTGTATTTTACCATCGTAGAAGAGTTCTAATTGTACATTGGCTTTGAGCGGATTCCCATTTTCATCGGTTGGCTGATTTTTTGAGAATGGAACATCAATCCATGTGATAACGAGTTTTGATGGTAGGATGTTATAAAAAACTTTACCTTCTTCACTTGCATTCATTGGTAATAATGAAATTTGTGGGAATGCAAAATGTTTTCCAACTGTGGTAGGTTCAAGCCCATCACTGCCAAAGGAAACATAACCTTTGCTGGAAACACGCAAGTCTGTGTAATTCGTCCCATAAAAAGGTATTGCAGATATATTTGAAGTACAAATCCCAGGATCACGAACTGTAAAATATATCTGAACCCCTGATTCAGGTGGTTGTTGAGGGAATTGTGTAATGTTCTTTTTTATTCCTAACTGGTAGTAATTAAGTCCACTGTCGGGTATAAACACTAATGTTGTATTGGACAAGTCAAATGGTCGGTTGTAAACTCCACCAAAGACCTCTGTATAGTAGTTTGGTACGGTGGTTACAGTGACAACTTTTTCCATACCACCACCAGAGACTTTTATATAACCTGTTGCATACCATGGAATTGCTTTGGCGAGGCTATCTTTGCGGTCAAGATGAACTGCAATGTCTATCCCGTTAGGGTCTTCTCTTTTCACTTTGCCATCAGTCGGATTTACTGTAATCCATTTCTGCTGAGGTTCTACCTTAAAAGATAGGACAGAATTTTCTTTTCCTGAATTCCAGACCTTGAAGGTTTTATCCGTTTCTACAATACCCGTAAATGAATCCCCTGCAAAGTGAAGCGTAATCGGTGCTACCTGAAGTTCTGCTTTTGGCTTGCAAGAGGAGAACGATATAATAAAGATTAAAATTACTATCAGTAGTAAATAACGGGGGACGAGAATTAAAAAATGTTTCATTACGGGTTCCTTTTATAAGTTTGTCACAGTTCACTTATATTACATTCTGTTTCTTATTATATTACATTTTAACTGTATTTAGTTTCATTTTTTTCTGGAATATTATATATCCATCTAATTTTGTGTAAAGAGGGTATAGTTGGATTTCTTGTTATCCCACAAAAAAAGGTGTGTACTCAATTTTTTATCGTCTGCTCTGATTAGCACATTTTCAGTTTGTTCCTCTTTACAAAATTCAACCCATGTGTTATTTTGTGGGTTAAAAAATTGATTAAAGAATACCTGTGTCTCTCTGTTATTAGGAATCACAAATTCAGAAGGATAAATCAGCCAATATTCTACATAAGTAGGGACAATTCCTACGATGAGGGAATTTTGGGAGAACCTATGGGCAGTTAATTCTACATCGGGAACAGAATCAGGACGGAGTACACAATATGGGAAGATTTTAACCTTCTGAACGTGGGAAGTAGATGTAATTTTGTTTTTTAGTAAAGTGGCATATATGTTCAATTTATGCCAACGATATTCAATGGACTCTGGGAAAAGAATAAACTCATCGATGTGCTTCTCTTCAACCTGTTTGAGAATATCCTGTGCGATACACTGTTCCTGAGATGAACTATATGCATATAAACCATTGAGGAATGTCTGACAACCCATCATGATAATACAAAGGAGCGTTGTTGCTTTGACAATGCTCGTTTTCCAGCGGGGATGTTTCTGAATTATTCCACATACCCATGACACCGATATACAAAAGAGCATCAGTGGAAATAAAGCGGATGGGTTGTGCAATGGTTGAGAGAGGTTAACGCCATTTTTATGAGAAAACATGCACAGAAAAACAATACCTCCTAACAATAATGTCAGATATTTTTGTTTTGCTTTTCCTGCAACAAATACAAGGACAAATATGCTTAATGCACCATAAAAAATGGGTAAAATACTGTTCCAATGATATTTTTTTATAGTTATAGGTAGCCAACCAATAGGATACACAAGTAATGAAAATTGGGGGATAAAATCTAAAGAAAAGAGATAACTGGATTGATTTATTCTTAAGAAATATAATGCGGGTAACATTAGGAGAAGAGACATTCCAATATATTGTTTTAGGTCAAGTCCTTGAATATCTTTGTTCAATAAAAACCCAAATCCAATAATAATAATAAAAGGAGCGGATAATGGAGTCACAAACAAAGCAATTAATGATAAGAGCCAGATAAATATAAATCGGGAGTTCTGGGTATAAACAGAATATGCAAAAAGTAGTAATAAAATAGCGTTTATTAATATTGGGGCTAATGTCTCATAACCATTTAATTGTACAACCTGCTGTTGTGTGAGGGGATGTGCCATAAACAATACTGCTGAAAGAGACCCCAACCACCATGGTCCGCCAGTGAAAAAACGGGTTGTAAAAAAGAGTATGACCATAAGAACATAGAGTAACAAAAAATTTACTAAGCGAAACACAATAGAACTAAACGTAAAAATCATAGATAATACAAACGAGTCCGAACCATATATCGGCTGATTAACAAATGTATTGTGGAACCAGAGATAATCCGAACCAGAACGAGGCAAGAAGATAACCCACAAAAACACCGCCGATACATAGAGAAAATCAAGAAACAGGAAAATTCGAACCTGCTTCCAGTCTTCATCTGTCTTTACAATATTTTTAAATATTTTCTTCATGTATATATGTTTGTAATTATTTATTTTCCCCGAACGAAGCGTAAATGGTTGTTTTTAGTTCCGTTCTTGATGAATGAAAATAACCATTGTTAGTTTTCGTGAAGTTTTTGCCAAATTCCTCTAATTCTCCTTTTGTAATTTTTTTGTGGTTTTCAAAGAGGATATTTGCTTTTTCTGTTTTGTTATTAAGGGAATGCCAGTCTGTCATTTCAAGCATTTTATTTGTTTTATTCATGCTTTTGCTTCTTTTTCTTCCATATCTATTTAATTTAATTGTTACTTATATTTACACAGAGTTTTTTGTGTTAAATTATACAAATTCTGTGTTTATGATTATAACGAATAATTTACTAAATGTTCAGATATTTCTTTTCGTGCTCCCTCATTGAACCATTAAAGTTTTTTGTCCCCATTTATGTAAATATCTTTTAAGATTATCTTATCGCTATTTTCAGTAATTATGTATTGCTCTTTTTCAGTCTGATCAAATAGATGAATATTTGAAATAATAGGTGCTTGGACATCTGTAATAAAAAGAGCAGGTCGGTTATCTTTTTCTTCCGTGTGTATGGTGATATTATCCATAAACATATTTTTTACATGTCTTATGAAAAAACCATATGCAGGTAACGTCCCGAACATTCTATATTCTGGATAAGCATCTTCTTTTTCTTCGGGAATGCCTATTTGGTTTTCTACACCTCCTTTGAATGTTAGATTTATATCTCGCAAAGTGAGTTCCTCAATATAATGATTTGGTAATCCTGAGATGGGACAGCCAATATAATCAGCATCTGTAGCAATAATATTAGAAATAACTATCTTTTTCATTGTCCCCACAGAGGTAACAGGCTTGTCGGGACAGCAAGGTCGTGCACGGTTTCCTAAACGAATGAAAATGGGATTCCTTACATTCTTCATTGAAATATTGTTAACAACAATATTCTCTGTTATTCCTCCATCTACGGTTTGAATTGTTACACCAGATATGCGGGTATCATAAATAGTGCAATTGCTAATTGAAATATTCTGAAACCCGCCATTTGATTCCGTCCCCATTTTCAAGGCATTGCATAAGGAACTTAAAATGCAATTCGTAACAGTTATGTTTTTACATGGTTTGGGTGATGTGCTTTTGAGGACGATAGAATCGTCTCCAGAAATAATATGGCAGTCGCTAACGATGACATCTTCG
>JAIWNQ010000008.1 GCA_020216745.1 Candidatus Hydrogenedens sp. | reverse complement strand
CAGGAATCAATGTCAATGCCATCATTATTGTGATTGCAACGGCTGTTAATTTTTATATTCGAACAGTGGACGTTACCACATGCAAGCAAATGAATAGTCCACATTGCACCATTTTCAAAAGTTATTCCTTCTAAATTTACGTCTTTGCACTCAATCAATCGTACGAGGTAAGGTCGAAATTTGTATTTTCTGTTTTCATCCTCCTTAAACTGTTCTCCTTGTCCATAGATTTTTCCATAACCGACAATCCCAATATTTGTCTGTTTTTCTGAAAAAATGAGTGCCCGTTGCGAATAATTGTCTGTATAAGAACGATATGTGGGTATTATTTCAGGAAAATCTTCGATATTGGTGCTACTTATTAATAAACTCCCTGGGCTGAGATAGAGAAACACATTGTTTTTCAAAACAATCGTTCCTGTTAAAAATCTTCCTGTCGGAATAATTACAATTCCCCCTCCTTGTTCCGAAACTGTGTCAATGGCTTCTTGAATAAAGTGTGTGTTCAAAGTCTTTCCATCTGGGATGGCTCCAAATGTGAGTATTGAGGTGCCAAATGACTCCATTATTGGAAAGAGTTTGTCTTTCTTTTCTGTCTGTGCATACGTTGTGAATGAAGTAATTATTAAAATACATAAAGTGACAATCAAGTACTGTTTCATAGGCGAAACCTTTATTCATTTAGTATATTTACCATTCCTGCTCTTCTTTTATATATTGGATTAACGAAACCACCTATTTTTTCTATTTCCTTTATTAGTTGCGTTGCGAGGTTAGTATCTTTATCTATATATATAGCACGAATAAGGGGCTGATAATGCTTTTTATGAATACCTGTTGGGTCTCTTTCAAAGCATTGTTGCATTGTATTTATGGCTTCTTGTTCACGATTTTGTTCCATCTGGCTAATAGTAAGGGAATGATATCCCCAAGGTGTTTGTGGTTGAAGATATATTGCACATCTGGCGAACCATTCCGCAAGTTCAGGTTCATTTCTATCGAGGGCAGACCATGCTATATAATTCCAAATCATAGGGGTTGGTGGGTGATAAAAATCGATGTAGTTTCGCAATGTATGATGAGCCTTTTCTAAAATATTGTCAGGGGCATTTACTTTCTTCAGAACCTCAATAAATGGTCTATAATCCACATATTCGGGAATCTCTTCCATTTCAGTAAAAGAATCTGGTCTCTTACTCAAATGATATAACCAAAGGCCATTCATCCCCGGTAGAAATGTTTTTTCAAATGTTAACCCTGCTTTATGGAAGTATGTTTCTATAACATTATCGTCAGGAAAATGGAAAACATACCTTTCTATAACCAGCCATACACGTTGTTTTTGTTTGTCTATGAGAAGTCTTTTGACACAATTCATGGTGTCGGAACAACTATAGACAGGAATTATATTTTCAGTAGAGATTCCTGAATAGTATGCAAGCATTTCATTTGTTATTGGGGTAGCAATATAAAAGATTCCCCAGGTAAGTATTGGCTCATCAGGTTTGCGTTGTTGAGAAATAATCTTTCCTGCAGTCTTAAAATCCGTTGTTTTTTGGGACAGTAATGAAACGAATGTTTGATAGGAAAAGGCAATTATAATCCATACCAACAATATTCGCCTAATTTTAGAATGTTCTATATTCATGAGGGTATATGCAATAAGAGGATACATGGCAAATGAACTATATAGGGTATATCTTGTTTGCATGCATGGCCAGATAAAAAAAGAAAGGAAGGTCAGGATAAGAACAGGTGCTATAACGACAGTCAGGAGGAAAGATATAATTGGTTGTGATGTAATTAACCAAAGAGGGAACAAATAAGGAGATAATGCGTGTCCTTTTTTATCACTTGCATTTTTCCATCGTGAATATAGGTCAAACAGCACATAGGTAATGGAGAAGAGAGAAAAAATAATGAGAAGGGTATCAAACCATAAATGTAGATTTATAATTTCAGTAAGCCAATAAGGAGAAATAACGGAACATGTCTGTCCTTGATGGAAAAAAGGTTCATTTGTAAGAATAGCATCATCAGCAAGTAAGTCGGTTAACCATTTATAGATAGAGGGAATACCCATGACAAAATCATCTGCCTTTGTGTATATAGGTATCGAATTAGGTGTAAATAGAAGGAAGATACAGACAATAACTACAACTAAAAAAACAGGAAATAATAAAAAGAGGCTCTTTTTCCTATTTACAAAGTGCAGGGTTAAAAAAAACATTTCAATAAGAATTAGTAAAACCCCTGTGTAATGAGAAATAAACAGGAATGTGTTGGCAAACACCCACACACATCCTCGGGAAGAGGTAAGGTTTTTATAAAGCAGAATTGTTGATACCAATGAACATAGACCAGCAAATTCATAAAATATATACGGTCGTATCATCTGTGAAAATAAAATATGAAATGGGGAAATAGCAAACAAAAAGGTTGCAAAAAGAGCAGTTCGTAGGTCTAAAGAGAATTTGACAAATATAAAGAACAGGATGAGATTGAGTACACCTATAAATACAGACACCCAGCGAAGTATTTCTATATTTGTAAGAGGAATTGAAAATAAATGAAATATAGAATAGTAAATCAGATGAGACAACGGAATTTGGTCGGAATGATATGCATTAAAGATAGATAGAAACTCATTGAATGATGGTGCGAGATAGAGTTTATAGGTAGTAACAAATTCATCTATCCATAAAGAGAGGGAGCCAATACGATAGCTTCTTAGAACAAATCCTAAAATCAGAATAATCAATAGAAAAAAACTATCAATAACAGAAAAGCGAGGCTGTTTCTGTCTCTTGTGCAGTAATTCCGTCTTGTATAATTCCATTTACCTTTTATTATTTTTCAACAGGGTCGGGTTTAGGAGATTGATTGACTAAGTTTAATATCGTATCGATAAGGATTTCTCCTGTCATTTCTCCCAATCCCGTCCTTGAAATATATTCATACCTTTTGAAACTGTTCCAATCCACTTTGGTAAGGATGTAACCAAAAGCATCATTTGTCAATCCGAACAAAAATGGATGTGGAGTAGGCATTTTGCGTTTTAAGTAAAAACCAATATTAGGTAGGGCTTCACCAGGTATCGTTACAATTTGGGCAGTCCCAACATTAATCAAATTAATTCGTGAAGGTATTGTATTTTTTTCTGTAATAGGATACTTTATTGGCGAATTCTTCAAAATCATACGGAGTAGTGGAGAATCAATTGGAAATTCGACAGGGGTATTGGTGCAATATAATGTGGGGTTTTTCTGAACAGGGGCATCCTTTACAATACGCAATGCTTCGCTGGCTAACAATTCGCCAATACGGACACATTCATCCCATGTCTGAATATCCCCATTCGGTCCACGACAATCTGCTGTGACCATACCGCCCTGAGCACTGTTCATAAACATAGCCATGCCCCCCGTGTCTGCTTCAATCTTGTCATATAAGGGACCGCAGAGATCTGGCGACAAAATTTTCTGACTGTCTCCAATAACTTCTGGATGAATAGCATAATTTACTAATGTTACAATAGGCTTTCCTTCCTTTTTCTTTTCTGCTGAGATAGCCTGCAATACGCTACAACGATGGTCATATAATTCATCTGCATAATAATTATAAGCGATTTTTCCTTTTGCCTCACCCATAGCAATTTTTAGGTAGGCAGGCTTCATATTCTTATACGCCTCGTTAATTGCTTCACCCGCTTGTTGACATACCCAGTCGAGGTATTTTAAATCTGCGGAACAATTCCCTTTCTCATCAACAAATCCATAGGTTTCTGGTGCACTATGTGTATGTGTGACACCCACAATGATATTTTCAGGTGGAATTTGAGGAGCAAGTGCACGGATTTTATCCGCCAATACAGATGACCAACCTAAAAAGTCAAGGCTCACTATGGCTACCGCAACATCTCCTTTTTTCATAACCATTGTACGAGCAAACAAATCACCAATTTTTTTCTCTACAGGTTCTGGCGTCCCTACCCCGCCTGATACGGGCAACAATGGGTCTGGAGTAACAATTCGTTTAGCAGAGCCAACATACAACATATCTTTGTCCTTATCTTTGTCCACTGCAGAGACTGAAAAACATAGAAGGAGAGTAAAAATAGTTGTGATTAGCAATATTGAAACACAGAGGTTCTTCATATTTAGTATCCTTATCTTTAAAAATTAATTTTGGAGGATGATAATCCATATTATAACGCGATTTATCTGAAGAAAGAAACAAGCAAAAAAACAAAATGCAACCCATTTATTGCCCAATATACTAATATAGAAATATATTATGAAAACACATTACTTGCTATATAAATTTATGTATGTGTGCTTACATTATTTTAAGATAACGTTAATATTGTGTTGGTCTATTTACCTAATAAATTGTGTCTATACTGTTAATGGATTGTATTTTGTTTGTCCTATACACTTCATTTTTCAACATCAGGGACGCTGATGATACCCTTAAAGATAAAGGTATCTGGATTATATTTTTATAATAAATACATGAAACTCATTATGTGGGGGAAGGGGTTGGCTATTTTGTTTTCGAAGCAAGTTTTTCGTTTATGGTTTGTAGACGTTCACTAAGAGTAAAGACAATATTTGTTAGTAGTTTGATTGCAACGATAGGGGGGATAACCCGATAAAGGTCATTAATATTTATTTCTAAAAGGACAGAGTCTTCTTTTGCTCTGACACTTGCACTTCTTTTGTTTTGTGTAATCACTGCCATTTCACCAACCATCTCTCCTGGTGATAAACAACATATTTGTTTTTCATCATCAAATACTTCAAGCTCCCCACTGATAAGGACATAAAGACTTTTTCCAATATCACCCTTTGAGAACAAAACATCCCCTTCGTTCAGGTGTATTTGTTGACAACGAACAAAGATATTAGCAACCTCCTCTGGCGTTAAGGTGTTAAAAAGTTTTATTTTACGGATAAGTAATTCATACGAACCTTGCAAACTACTAATCATGGAAGCGGCAAGGTCTTGAAGTGAGAAGTCTTCTTTTTCAACATTAACCTTAATTTTTGATGTTTCTACACTTATTGGCTCTGTAAATACTGTATGTAAAAATGAATGCTCTTGCTGAATCTTTTCTTGTGTTTCAGGGTCAAGTAATTCAGGTTCCACAGGAACAGCCTCAGGTATAGTTTCAATTTGTTCCTCTTGCGAAGATATTGATTGTTCAGGAGATGTGTTCTCCTCAACCTTTTGACCCGTGGTAGTTCCTTCCATGGTAGGAAGATATCTTCTTTTTACCTTTTCAAATTCTTTGTATGAGCACAATATTGGACGTATTTGCAAATTAGGACAGTATTGTTTTGCTGTTTTAATGGCTTCAGCATCCAGAGGGTTCACCATAGCAAGGGTTATTGTATTACCCATTTTATCAATAGGAAGTATTCGATATTTATCACAAATTTCTGGGGGTATCATCTTTACGACTTTACTGTCAATTGAATAACTGAGTAGACTTACTAAAGGAATTTTACATTGCTTAATTAGTAAGGACATGATGGAGTCATGACTAATAATTCCCTTTTCCTCGAGAATCTCAATAATAAATTTTCCTGTCCGTTGCGATTCTTTTAGTGCCTCGTTGAATTTCCATTGAGGAATATTCCCTATTTGTTGGATTAGTTCCTGTAGAGAACCTATATTTTTGATAGTTGTACGTGGTTGTTCTTCTGACTGGACTGTACTTCCATCAGGCCGAGTAATTTTTGTTATTGTTGATTTGTCGGAAGTTACCTTTTTTTTCTCCCATCTCATCATAACACATACCTTTAATAAACATATTATTTACTTTAGTAATTATATTATAACTAATCAATAAGCAAATTTGTTCCCAAATTTTTACCAATAAGCATGATGTTCCTCTGCCCAACCTATTAATGATATTATCTCTATATTTTCATTTCCAAGTTTTATTTTACCACAAAAGGTTCCAAAACATTGAACCACTTCCGATTTTAGCAATATCAAATTGGTCTTATCGGGTCGGATATGAAACGGACTAAAAGTCAAATCAATATCATCCGAGGTTTTACTTCTTATATGCCAAGGATGGAGCGGTTCTTTTTTGTCCCATATAAATGTAACCTCTTCATGAATTTTAAAAAATTGGTTGTCAATCCATAAACCGTTTTCATTCTGTCCTGTTCCATCTGTCCATTGTGCCCCTAAGTTTATAGCAACCTTTCTACCTTGAGTATCGATACCATAACCAGCAGACCAGTTCCAATCCGTCTTATATTTCCATTTGCCCGAACCGTAATCCAGACATGCAAACGTGTCTTTTTCATTAAATTCAAGTACCATATCTTTATATCGTACTTTTCCTCTTGCTGGAAATGGTAATTGTTTTGATGTGAACTGAAAACGTCGTTCTGTCCATGGAATGACAACATTTAATGTGGGGAAGTCCATATCCCTAAATATTTCTATATTTGCAATAAATTCTTGGCCATGGATATGTGTTCTTGCGTATAAATTTGTTGAGCCTTGCTCTATTCGATATTCAAGCCACATGTTTTTATGCTTAAAATATGCTTCCTCATAAGGATTGGGAGGAATATGTATCTGTTGTTTCGTAAACTGGATGCTTGCTTTTTCAATAGGGTTATTTTTATTGAACATTGCAAGATACACAGAACCAATCTTCATATAGTCAGCATCTGCAATTACAGTTGCAAAAACACCGTCTGGAGATACTACTGCCCAATACATCCATTGTTTTTTTCTTCCCCAATCTTTATATAATTTTGCGTCAACAAATGGATAACTATCCCAACGAATAGCCTCTTTATTTAAGCATCCATTCGGCAAACATAACGGAATTTTTGAATGCGATGTTACCTGTTGCAGAGACATATTCCCTTCTCTTTTTCCAATCTATTTAGGTATTATGTGAACTTTATTTCCTTCTACTCTAAGTCGATTTTCTGCAAACAACTGAATAGCAAGGGGATAGAGTTTCCGCTCTTTAGCCTGAACTCGTTCAGCCAGTGTTTCTGGAGTATCACCATCAAGAACAGGCACCGCTTCTTGAAGGATAATCGGACCATGGTCATAATGCTCATCAACAAAATGGACAGTGCATCCAGTAACTTTTACCCCTGCTTTTAATACTGCTTCGTGGACATAATGACCATACATACCCTTCCCACAAAAAGCAGGGATTAACGCAGGGTGAATATTCATTATGCGATTTCTAAAATCATCAGGCACAGAAATAAGCGAAAGATAGCCTGCTAAAATAACAAGGTCTACTGAATACCTGCGGATAGTGTTCCATAATTCTTGATTAAAAGTTTGAAAATCAGGAAAATCTTTTGGTCGAATAACAACTGTAGGAATTTGGTTCTGTTTTGCTCTTTGCAATCCGTATGCCGTAGATTTGGATGAAATAACAACATTAATTTTTGCATCTAAAGTGCCTTCTCTAATACGGTCAATTAAATTTTGCAATGTTGTTCCACTTCCCGACAATAAAACAGCGAGGTTTACAGGCATACATTACGTCCCTTTTAATATCAAAATGTATATTATTTTTTTAAGTATATCATGTTTATATATCCGAGTTGCCCTCTTCTTCTGAATTTTGTTCTTCCACTGGCATTGCTTCCTCCGAACTTGGAGTATTATCTGGTTGGTATTGCTGTATTTCGGGTAGTGAGATTAAGCCCTTGCGAATACCTGCAATGAATAAATTAGTAGCCCTTCCGTAATCACGAACACCTTCTTTAACACCTTGCGACTTGAGATATTTATCATAAGCCTTCCATGATATTTCAGAGAACCATTTTACACGATATTTATTCACAATTTCTCGTTCTTCCTTTAAGTCCTGTTGTGCTTCAGACGGTAGTTGTTCAATAGCCTTTTTTCGTTCTTCTCCTGGTAGAAATGATGCGAGCCGTTCGTAAATGTCTAATGCTACAGAATATTGAGCAAAAGGGTCATCACTCTGTAGTGCACTTACATATCCCACAAAACTAGCATCTGCTTCTCCACAGAAACCCGCAATATGTGCGAGTTCATGACTTGCTGTTGCAACAAATGCATGTGGAGGTAAGGCTCCGTCAACATGGGGTTCTAATGTAAGTGGAAAACACATACCAGATGTGCTATTAAATAAAAACATACCTGGTGGTGTTTTGCGAACGTGTAAAGGAAGGTAAATTGGTATCTCATCCCATTCTGCTACGATTTTCTGCATCGTTTTTGAGATTTGTTGGATACTCTGTTCAGAATTCCGCTGTTCCCTCGGAAGATTATTATCTACAATAATAAATAGAAGTTGTTCCATTATTTTCTTCACTTCTGCCTCGTCTGGCTTTGCAATTTCGAGGCTAAGTTTTTCTTCAATTGGTTTCCGTTGATAACCAGCACCCCATAAGCCTAAATAAGCCACTGTTAAAAAACCACTCAGGATAAATGTCCATTTTATTAACCAGAAGATTCCCCAAAAATGAGATTTTTTTAACTTTTTACGAATATAAACCCAATTCGCTATCCAAAGAATGAGAAATAATAAGATACAGGATGGAACTAACCATATTGCAAAAGAGTGAGTGGTTGTCTGTTGAAGCAAGGTAAAGATGAGAGTATTAGCACGGTAAAGCCCGCATGAATAGAAGAATTCCACAGTATCGTTACTTGGGGTGTATTGGTACCATAATAAAAAAATACACCAAAAAAGAACACCTAATAACCATGGCAAAAGGATTCTCTTTTTAATTCTCTTCTTCTGTGGTGGTTGAGGAATCGGGTTTGAACTCATAATTAGTTGTTTCCTTTGTTTAATCCTTTATACTATACATTTATTGATTATATGACAGGTGATAAACGTTCTCCTATTTCCTTAAAGAACTCATACCGCTCTTTTCTATTCGCAAAATAATTCTGTGCCCATGGGCTTGTAAAGCCCATGCCAGCAGTCTTTTCAAGAACAGTATGGGCGTAAGCAATATGAACACCATCTAAAAATGTTTGATAAAAAGGTGTTAATTCAGGTGTATCCAAATCATCTACAAATTTTTGTCCAGGGGCGTTTAATTCTGTACCGATAAATACAGGTAAATATAAATCATTTGCAAGTTTCACAAAATCATAAAGATGTTGAACTTTCCTTTTCTTTATTTCAGGGTCTTTAATGTTCCAGTTGCGGTCGGGAATAATATTCACAGCACATACACCAGATTGAATCATGATAGTTAGTAATTCCTCAATTTTTTGTTCCCCCGAGCTTGTTCCATCAAGCCAGGCAAAGGTAGGGATAGCGTGATTTGCTAATATAAACTCGTTGACCTCTAACAATGTAGGGAAATTTTCCTTTTGAGGAGGGACATAGCCAGGCCCGCCCGATTTCATAAGCCGTGAACGAATCAAATTTTGAAAATTGACAGGGTCTTGAAAAATATTTTCAATGTCATTAATAGAACATCTCAATTTTTCTGACCAGAAATGGATGCTATCTTTTTCCGATGAGAAGAAAGACCTGCTTTTTTGATAATAAGCAGTACATAAATGTCTTTCAGTTGGATTGCCACAAGGAGTTAAGGGTAAAACCTCATTTGTGTAATCGATTGTCAAGGGTGAAAGATATTTGTTTACTTGCTGTAACATCTTTTGTATTCGCGTTTGTGCAAGATTTTTCAGTTTTGTTAATACTTCTGGTTTCTTTACCTCTTTGGTAGTGAAACCCATCCCAATGTGATAACTAATACCTGGCTCTCCAGGAGAATTAATTTCAAGTGATGCAAATTGTGGAACAAAGATACGAGTTTCAAAACCAGCACAACCACGAAGCCTACATAGAGAACATGCCTCTAAGAACTCATCTACACCATCAAGCACATCAAAGTCTACAAGTCCTATCGCATAAAAATCATTTTGTAACGCTCTCCATACCAATGCAGTCGGGGATAGACCATATCCGTTGTATGAAAAAAAACTATGACAGTGGAGATTAAAC
>JAIWNQ010000007.1 GCA_020216745.1 Candidatus Hydrogenedens sp. | reverse complement strand
ATGAAATCTGTCGAACCAAAAGTTTTTCTTGTAGGCGAAACAAAAATTAATAATGAAGGATTAAAGGCATATCTTGACTATCTTGGTGTCTCTGATTGGAATACTGATGCTCCCAGTGATAGCGAAAAGATAGTGGAAGTCATGGGTCGACTTTGCTATCGTTCTTTTGAGCCAGGATTAAATCCGAATGTTACCAAGGTTCGTCAAGGTAATAAACCGTATATCCAGCATATTATCGAAGTGGGGCATGGTAGCGTTTTGGAGCATGCGTATTTAAATTTCATTTTTGCTGATGTGAGCCGTGTTGTTACCCATGAATTGGTTCGTCACCGTGCTGGCACAGCTATTTCTCAGGAGTCACTAAGATTCGTTCGTCTTGAAGCACTTTCAATGTATATTCCAACACATATAAGAGAGAATGAGAAAGGCATGGAAATTTTTGTCCGCACAGTAGAGGAAATGGAACGACTTCAGAAGGAGTTATCAGACCTGTTTGAATTAGATAAACATCCATTTGAATTAAAAAAGCAGATAACCTCGGGACTCCGTCGTATTGCACCGATGGGTGTCGCAACAACTATCGGTTGGTCGTGTAATTTACGCACCTTGAGACATGTTATTGAACAACGAACTGACCCAGGTGCTGAAGAAGAAATAAGACTTCTATTTAGTCTTGTTTTTTCTACTGTCAAGGACCGTTACCCAAATATATTTTTGGATTATGAGGTTGAGATGGTAAATAACATCCCGTGGGTTAAAACAAAACATAAAAAAGTTTAATACTTTAATATCGTATATTTTGAAATTAAATTTAATTAAAAATATAAATTAAAAAACAAGAAGGAGAAACTCATGCTGTTTCCGATTCGTGAGAGATTCAAATTAGATGAGGATTTTATCAACCAATACAAGGATAAGCAACCAGATTGGGGTCCTTTGGGGTATATCACTTATAAAAGAACCTATGCACGTGTTGTTCCTGAAAGTGGTGGTCGAACCGAAGAATTCTGGGAAACGATTCGCCGTGTTGTTGAGGGGTGCTATACCATCCAATGGAACCATTGTCTTAACTTAAAACTTCCATGGAAGCCTGACAAGGCACAGCGTTCTGCTCAAGAAATGTTTCGATTAATGTGGGAATTTAAATTTCTACCTCCAGGCCGTGGACTATGGATGATGGGCACAGATTATATCTACATTCGTGGTTCCGCTGCTCTTAATAATTGTGCCTTTGTCTCAACAGAAGATATAGAGATGGATTTTGCCGAACCGTTCTGTTTCCTAATGGATATGTCAATGTTAGGGGTTGGTGTCGCTTTTGATACAAAAGGTGCTAATAAAGTAGTGATTCAGAAACCGAAGGTAGGTGAGTATATTCACGTTGTAGATGATTCGAAAGAAGGTTGGGTCGATTTAATCCGCGTAATATTGAATTCGTATGTAGGAAAAGGGTTAAGACCTTCCAAAATTGATTATTCCCAGATTCGTCCAATGGGCTCGCCAATTCGTACCTTTGGCGGGATTGCACCCGGTCCGGGTCCGTTAATTGAATGTGTGCAGAATATTGATATTGTTCTTCAACCACGTATCGGACAACGTATATCTTCAACAGATATAACAGACCTAATGAATATTATTGGTAAATGTGTCGTTTCTGGTGGAGTCCGTCGTACTGCCGAATTGGTATTGGGTTTCCCAGATGATGATGAGTATCTAACCTTAAAAGACCCTAAATTGCACGAAGACCGTCTTATGGCATGGCGATGGGCATCCAATAATAGTGTCATTGCTCATGAAGGAATGAATTACCATAAGACAGGAAAACAAACATCAATTAATGGTGAACCAGGGTATTTCTGGCTTGAAAATGCACGTGCTTATGGAAGGCTGAAAGATGGTACTAACTGGATCGATGAAAATGTGGCAGGAACAAATCCGTGTGCTGAGCAAAGCCTTGAATCATTTGAAATTTGCAATCTTGTAGAAACCTTTCCATCACGTCACGCCTCATTTGAAGAGTACCGTAGGACATTGAAATATGCATACCTCTACGCCAAAACTGTAACCCTAATCCCTACTCATAACGAACGCACCAATGCTATTATGCTTCGAAACCGTCGGATAGGTTTATCTCAATCTGGTATTGTTGAGAATTTTGATAGACATGGTAGACGTGAACATTTCCGCTGGTGTGATAGTGGTTACAAATATATTTGTGAACTTGATAGAATATATTCTCGCTGGCTATGTATTCCTGAGAGTATAAAGAAAACCAGTGTAAAACCCAGCGGAACCGTATCTCTACTTCCTGGGGTTACACCTGGTATCCATTATCCTCATGCTGAATATTACTATCGCACTATTCGTATTGATAAAACCAGTCCCCTGGTCGAACCACTTCGCAAAGCGGGGTATCGAATAGAAGAATCTGTTTATGGGGATAACACCTTAGTAGTATATTTTCCTGTGCACCAACCCCATTTTTCACGGTCCAAACGTGATGTCTCTATTTGGGAACAGGTCGAGAATGTAGCACAAATGCAATATTACTGGGCTGATAATCAAGTAAGTGCAACTATTACCTTCAAACCAGAAGAGGCAAAAGACATTCCTTACATCCTCGAACTCTATGAAACTCGATTAAAGTCCATAAGCTTCCTCCCTCTTGAGGAACATAATTATCCACAGGCTCCTTATCAGGAAATTACAAAAGAAATTTATGAAAAGGCTGTCTCTCGCCTTAAACCTATTCAATTCCACCAAATTATGACGACGGAACAACAAGACCTTTACTGTGACAGTGAAAAATGTGATTTTCAACCTATAAGGAAACCTACACAGAAAGAGGTTACCTTTGAAACACCAGAAGAAGTTCCTACCCCGAAATAACTATAATATACAGGTTATGTAATTTTTAGGAAGTAATTCTATCCGACTCGTCTGACCTGCTCGACGTGTCCAAATTGCAATCCATTTTTCAGTATAATGAAAGACAAAAATTATAAAAAGGAATAACCTATGAGACAAAAGATGATATTACTTATTAGTTTTTTAGTTCTTTATTTCTTAGTAATGCCAAAACCTTTTGCGGAGGATACAGACCTTAGCTTCAAAATCGAAACTCAATGTGCCTTTAATTATGATGGAGATGATTTCTGCTGGTTTCATCCACGCTTAGCAACAATTCCTATAATTACAAATAATGGTTATCCCCTTATACTAATGACACTCCAGAAACATCTGATAGTGTCCGATTATTATTCAGGTATGTATACGTCTCAAACTGTAGATGGTGGTAAAACATGGACTTCGCCTCAACCCGTTCCAGAATTAGACTGGATAAAGGAAGATGATGGACTCATTGCGAGTGTTTGTGATGTTACTCCAGGTTGGCATGCTCCAACAAAAAAATATCTTGCTATTGGTATTCGTGTCCGTTATGACTCAAAAGGACATCAAGTCCGTGACCGTGCACGTCGTGTAGAAGGTGCCTATGCCATTTATGACCCAATTGGAAACCGATGGACAAATTGGCTTACATTGCAGGTAGGTGGAGAACTTACAAATACTTTCTCAATCATGCCTGGCTGTACACAATGGCTTATTAATGAGGATGGCACCATATTGTTACCTATATACTTTGCCAAGACTCAAGATGATAATAATGAGAATTATTCCGCAACTGTGACTCATTTTAAGTTTGATGGTCAAAAATTAGAGTTTATTGAACATGGTGATATTATTACTCATAATATACCTCGTGGGATGTGTGAACCATCTCTTGCTAAATACAAGAACAAATACTATCTGACATTACGTAATGATGAAAAAGGGTATGTAACATGGAGTGAAGATGGCTTACATTACAAGCCGATTAAACCGTGGCTGTTTGATGATGGAACTGAATTGGGTAGTTACAATACCCAACAACACTGGGCAGTTCATAGTGACGGCTTATTCTTGGTTTATACCCGAAAAGGTGCGAACAACGACCATATTATTCGACATCGTGCCCCGTTATTCATAGCCCGTGTCAATGCTGACCCTGATGCTTTGTGTGTTGTCAGAAGCACCGAAAAAGTTGTGTTTCCAGAACGAGGGGCTACGATGGGGAATTTCGGTGTTTCTGCGGTATCTCCAGAGGAAACATGGGTTACTGTTGGTGAGGGTATGTTTAAAAATGCACGCCAGCGGGGTGCTCAGGGGTGTGTCCTTGTCGGTAGAATTATATGGTCAAAACCGAATCAGCAGGTTATACCTTTATTAAATAGTTTTCCAAGAAATCAGAAATAATGAATCATAAAAATAGTTCAGAAAACCGAAAAGTATTTTGGAATGAGATTCTTCCTCAAGTAGAACGTCCTTCGCGATATTTAGGGACAGAGTGGAATGCTATCCACAAGAATATTGAAAACATACAGCTCCGAATAGCCCTTGTTTTTCCAGATCTTTACGAACTTGGATTAGGTAATTTAGGTCTACATATCTTATATGCATTGTTAAATCAAAAATCGCATATCTGGGCTGAGCGTGTATATGCTCCAGCTCCCGATTTGGAGAGACTTCTCCGACAAAAAAATATTCCCCTCTTCCTTTGGGAGTCTAAAGACTCTGTGAATATTGTGGATTTAATAGGCTTTACCCTACAATCTGAGTTAACTTTTACGACGGTATTAAATATTCTGAACCTATCCCATATACCTATACTCTCCAAAGAACGGACAGAAAAAGACCCATTGATATGTGCTGGTGGTCCTTGCTGTTTTAATCCAGAACCGATGGCACCATTTATCGATTTCTTTGTAATAGGTGATGGAGAGGAGATTATCTTACACATAGCAGACATATTATTACAATCCAAATCTGCTACGAGATTAGAAAAGTTAGAACGGTTATCCCAATTAAATGGAGTTTATGTGCCTTCTTTTTACCAATGTAGTGAAACTCCAAATGGTAGTGTAATTCCAAATCTATCAAAAAAAATTCACCGTGCTGTGACATCACAACTCACCGATGAGAATTACATCACAAAATATATTGTTCCATATACCTCCTTAATTCATGAAGGTCTTTCTATCGAAGTCATGCGAGGTTGTACTCATGGTTGTCGATTTTGCCTTGCTGGCTGTATATCACGACCTGTTCGCGAACGTTCTTCTGAACAAGTCCAAACAATAGTGTCATCATTACTTCCCACTACTGGATTAGAAACTGTCAGTTTAGTATCCCTATCTACATGCGACCATTCTCAAATAGAGCAATTGCTAAATGACACGTTAATATTGACAAACCCTACAATAACCAGTGTAGCCTTACCTTCACTGCGTTTGGACTCCTTTTCCGTTCTCTTAGCCGATGCCGTTTCTCCAATACGACGTAGCGGTCTGACTTTCGCTCCAGAAGCCGGTTCAGAACGACTCAGAAATGTAATCAATAAATCCGTAACAGATGAAGACTTAATGGAAATTATCCGCATCGCTTTCAAAAAAGGTTGGACACATGTAAAACTTTATTTCATGATAGGGTTGCCTACAGAAACAGATAAAGACATTGAGGCATTAATTAACTTAACTGTTCGATGCCTCCATGAAGCAAGGAAGATACGCTCCTCTGCACATATTCACCTCGGTATTTCAACCTTTGTCCCCAAACCTTGGACACCCTTCCAATGGGCTCCACAAATTTCATTAAATGACATTAAAGAAAAACAAAAGAGAATATTAAAAGAATTAAAAAAATATAAAGCAATAAAAATTAATTTTCATGTGCCAGAATCTTCTTTTATAGAAGGACTGATAAGTCGTGGTGACCGCAGAACGAGTAATGTAATTCTTTCCGCATGGAGATTAGGAGCAAAGTTAGAAACATCATCCGATAATGTTAACATTGAATATTGGTACAAGGCGTTAGAAGAACACAATCTCACTGCAGAAGAATTTCTACGCCACCGTGAAGAAACAGAGACATTTCCATGGGACTTTATTGACCCTGGAATTGAAAAAAAATGGCTTTACAAAGAATGGCTAAATGCCCAACGGGGTAATCTCACGTATGATTGTAGAGGAACTCAATGCAACCTTTGTGGTATTCAAAAGTGGAAAGAGTTGCGATGTATCCATTGGCAAAACAAAGAACGAACAGATACTACCAAAACAGAAAAGACAAACCTTTTACCAACCAATGTAGATTATTTGAATAAAAAACCTGTCCAACGAATTCTTCTCAACGTGTCTAAAATTGGCTCCGCTCGTTTTCTCAGTCATCTCGAATTCCAAAACACATGGATTCGCATCCTCCGTCGTGCTCAGCTTCCTGTTCTTTACTCATCTGGGTATCATGCCCATGCACGAATTAGTTTGGCACTACCTGCCCCTGTCGGTGAAACCGTTATAAAAGAATATCTCGAAACATGGCTCTATACCGAGCTTCCTATCCCTGAAATTAAAGAACGGATTACCCAGCAACTCCCAAAGGGTATTCTGGTTCATAATATTCAAACAATCCCTTTAACGTTATCTTCTGTTATGGAACGGGCTAAAGCCATTCATTATGCACTTTTAATACAATCTTCTGAACCTATAGAAGATGCTCTCTACCATAAACTTATAACTTATATACAATCTTCATTACTACAACTGTTAAATGAGGAAGTAAACAAATTACATTTGCCGAATTTTATAGTACCGTTTCATTATGACCCCGAGATGAAAATATATCTTATCCAGTGGCTAACTCCAATTATAAAAGGAAAATTTATAAAACCAAGCCAGATTAAGACATACGTAAAAGAAACAAATCCCAACATTTCCATTCAAACATTTCGTATAAACACATATCTCGATACTCTGCCCAACAAAATTATACCTATTAGCATTTCTGAAATAAGACAATTCATCAATAACTACTAAAAATCGATACCACATTTCTTATTCCCAAATATGAAATCATAACGAGAAAAAATTCTGTTTTATTTTTTGCTATACTTTTAAATGCAATAGTTAATAAAGATATACTAAACCTCGAAAATAAGTTATGAAATAAAGGAAAATAGATTTTAATAAAAATTACAAATTTTACAGTAGGAGTATATTATGAATCGAAGATCTTTCTTAAAAAAGAGCGTAACATCGTTATCCTTAGTTTCATGGAGTATTATGCGTCGAGGCTCTGCTGATGTTCATCTCCGCGTAGCCACATTTAAAACAGACGCAACTCCGCCATTAGGTACTCCATGGTATCCAAGTTATAAACCATTAGATAAAATTGAGCATCCGTTACTTGCAAAGGGAATTATTATTGAAGAAAATCATAAACGATATGTCCTATGTGTTATCGACTGGTGTGAGATTATTAATAACTCTTATTATAAACTTCGCGAGATGATTGCAAAAGCAGTGAAAACAGACCCAAACGCTGTATTTGTAAACACCGTTCATCAACATACTGCACCGATGTGTAATGATAATATCTACGAAGTTCTTGCCAAAATAGAAAATCCACCGCCTTTCCCTGCGAAAGAAGCCTTTGAGCCAATATTCCAAAATATAGTTAAGGCAGTAAAGAAAGCGGTGTCATCACTTACCCCCTGCAACGCTATTGAAGTAGGCTCTGCAAAGGTAGAGAAGGTTGCGTCCAGTCGACGAATACTTCAGCCAGATGGCAAATGCCTTACACGATTCAGCTCATGTAAAGACCCAGTGTTGATTGAAGCCCCAGAAGGGTTAATAGACCCATACCTACGGACATTAAGTTTCACATCAAAAAAGGGGAAACCACTTGCACGATTACACTTTTACGCAACCCATCCACAAAGTTTCTATGGCGATACACGTGCAAGCTACGACTTCCCTGGGATGGCTCGAGAACAAATGGAAACGGATGAAGGTGTACCTCATATATATTTCACAGGTTGTGCCGGTGATATTGCAGCAGGTAAATATAATAATGGAACACCAGAAGCACGGGAGCAATTATACCAACGAATGCTCACTGCAATGCAGAACTCTGTCCAATCTTTGCAAAAAGAAAGTATTACTAACATTAAATTAAAAACTATTCCTCTAATATTTGGACATAGAACAGACGGCGATTATTCACAGGAAAGTTTAGAGAAGAACTTAAATGATACAACAAAAGAACCCAACTATCGTATTGGGTCTGCGATGGAAATTGCATGGCAGAAACGTGCGGATACTATCCCTATTCCGATTAGTGCATTACATATTGGTAGTGTATCGATACTTCATTTGCCAGGTGAACCGATGATAGAGTATCAACTCTTTGCACAAAGATGTGTGCCAGACCGAACCGTCCTTGTCGGAGCCTACGGCGACTGCGGTCCATCTTATATCTGTACAGAAGAGTCATTTAAACAAGGTGGTTACGAACCTTCATCCGCAGGCTGTCCACCATCCACTGAAGCTAAACTAAAGGAAACTATCCAACAAGTACTCTCATAAAGTACCCACTACATAACCTAAATTACCCTAAATTTTATAAGATTTAATGTGCATTGGTTGCCTATCTTGGGTAGATTAGTAATGTTTAATTATAATTGATTTGTTTTCTCTCAACCTTTATACTATAAGTTAATTTAAATGTATTAATCTTGTTTTTAGATATGTAATAAGTGGATGATATAAGTGTTAGTGGCTTTAAGGAAGGAAGTCTCTGTTATCTTTTGTTTGTATATTTATAGATAATGAAATAGGGATAGATGAATGTGTTAAATAAATGACCGAATGATTATTTGTGATAAGTAAGGAAAAGTAGTAATTAGAGGATGTTTATGCGTAAAGTTAATCCTTCTGAATATATTATAACGCCAGGTCGGCCATATCCTTTTGGGGCTATTGTTTCTAATGATGGTGTTCGTTTTACTATTTTTTCCCGTCATGCGAAACGGGTATGGCTTGCTCTTTTTGAGAATGTTGATGATACGGTGCCAGCATGGGAGTTTGAATATGACCCGAAAAGACATCGTGTTGGGGATGTCTGGTCTATTTTTGTTCGTGGTGTCCCTGTGGGCAGTTATTATATGTACCGTATGGATGGTCCGTACGACCCAGTGTCGGGGCATCGTTTTAATCCTGCTATTTATTTGATTGACCCGTATGGTAAAGCCTTTATTGGTGATGTAGATAAAGGGAATATGAAGAGTGTTGTCGTTGAGGAAGAGATGGATTGGGAGCCAGAACGACCTTCTCATATACCTATGGAAAATTTGGTTATTTATGAGACGCATGTACGTGGTTTTACAGTTCATTCATCTTCTGGGGTAGAGTATCCGGGTACATATCGGGGATTAATTGAAAAGATTCCTTATTTGAAGGACCTTGGTGTTAATGCTGTTGAACTTTTGCCAGTTCAGGAATTTGGGGAACGTCGAATTGGCAGGTGTAGTTTAATCACGGGTGATGAGTTAATTAATTATTGGGGGTATAGTAATATAGGTTTTTTTGCGCCTACTCATTGTTATGCGGTGACAGCTCAACGGTTTGAGCATCTTTCTGAGTTTAGGCGAATGGTAGAGGCATTACATCGTGCAGGAATTGAAATTATTCTTGATGTTGTATTTAATCATACTTCGGAAGGGAATGAATTGGGTCCAACGCTTTGTTTTAGGGGAATTGACAACAGTATTTATTATTTGTTAGATAAAGATGGTAGGTATCTAAATTATTCAGGCTGTGGTAACACATTAAATTGTGACCATCCTATTGTGAGGGATTTTATTTTGGATTGTTTACGTTATTGGGTTGCGGTGATGCATATAGATGGTTTTCGTTTTGACCTTGCTTCTATATTGGGTAGGGATGAGAAAGGCGATCTTCTATCAGATGCTCCGTTAATTGAGAGAATCGCTGAGGACCCAGTCTTGCGTCATGTGAAACTTATTGCGGAGGCATGGGATGCAAGTGGAGCATATCAGGTTGGTTCTTTCGGTGGTTTACGTTGGGCTGAATGGAATGGAAAATATCGGGATGATGTGCGACGGTAT
>JAIWNQ010000006.1 GCA_020216745.1 Candidatus Hydrogenedens sp. | reverse complement strand
TGGCGAAATGACCCACATATGCATCCTACATTTGCTACGCGTATTACAGGTAGTTCTGACCTTTATCAGTGGGGTGGTCGTTCACCTTTGCATAGTATCAATTTAATTACATGCCATGATGGGTTCACACTTCATGACCTTGTAACTTACTCACAGAAGCATAATGAAGCCAATGGCGATAACAATAAAGATGGACTTGACGAGAACTTCAGTTGTAATTATGGAATTGAGGGTGAGACAGATGACCCAGAAATTAATAAAATACGGATGCGGATGAAGAAGAATTTTATTGCAACATTATTCATTTCACTTGGTGTGCCAATGTTATTAGGTGGAGATGAATTTGGTAGAACACAAAAAGGGAATAACAATGCCTATTGTCAAGACAATGAAATCTCATGGTATAACTGGCAACTTTTAAAGAAAAATTATGACCTATTCCGTTTTTGTAAAGGCATGATACAATTTCGTCGAGAGAACCCAGCATTACGGAAAGTAACTTTTTTTGATGGGATTCCGAAATATGGGCATCAAAAATGGGCAGATATAACGTGGTATAATGCGGAGGGAAATCCTGTTAATTGGGAAGGTGATGATTCTGTTTTCGGTTTTAGGATTGATTCGGCGATAAACGATGGTTACTCACTATTCGTTATTTTCAATAATACACCTTATTTGAGGAATTTTCTTATTACTGCGGAACCATGGCGATTAAGGGTAAATACTGCGGAACTCCCACCACGTGATTATTTTGAACGACATCAGGCGAAAATTGTGTCTCAACGAACATTAACTGTCCAACCACGCTCTATGATTATCCTTGAAGCCTACAATAAGAATAAGGAATAAATTTGGGATAATATTTGCGACTTTGCTTCATTAAAAAAGTAAAATATTTATAATTATTATCATACAATAGAAACAAATCAATACTATAGGGTTAGTAATATGTTCTCAATAAAAGTTCCGTATTTTGTTTTGACTATTACCTGTTTATCTTTCGTATGTCCATTAAAATGTTCTTGTCTTAATAATATTCCACCATATCCAGAAAATCCATTTATAATTAATTTAGATATCCCTGCTCCTGATGATAGTGCAGGAAGCTTAATCGTGGCAGACCTTGATGGTGATAAGAAGATGGATTATATCGTAACTCGGCCAGGATATGTGGCAGGGTATCGTTGGGATGGGAAGAAATTGTGGGTTTTAAATGTAGATATTCGTGTTGGTGGTTCTGCGGAAACTTATGGTTTGCCGGGGCATCATGGTCCGGGAGTACAAGCAGGGGATATAGATGGGGATTGTAAAACGGAGGTTTTATTTTTAACAAATGATAGTATTTTACATGTTGTTGAAGGGAAGACAGGCAAGGCAAAATGGGCTTCTGCACCTGCCGTGCCAAAAGGGGCTGAACGCTGGGAACATTTGGCAATAGTAAATTTAAGGGGTAAAGGTGACCATGATATTGTTTTGCAAGCAACGAACAAAGAGGGGTATCGTATGGGACGTTATGTATACGCTTTTGCATTGAATAAGTTAGAAAAAGGGGAGTATGAACCCTTGTGGTCACAGGATGATTTTCTTGCATGTGCCCATAATGGTTTTCGAGTGGCTGATTTAGATGGGGATAAACGTGATGAGATTATTAGTGGGTGTATCATCGCTTCAGATGGTAAGGAAGTTTTTCGACTACCAGATTTACAAGGGCATTTAGACAGTGTATTTATTGCAGATGTTCGGCCTGATATTCCAGGGTTGGAAGTGGTAACGCTTGAAGAGGGGGCAAATCGAGTTTTCCTCTTTGGTATGGGGGGGATGATATGGACTTCGGATAATAAACATCAGGAACCACAGAATGCAGGGGTTGGAGAGTTTGCATTGGACTTGCTCGGGTTAGAAATCTGGTGTCGAAGTAGATATGATACGGACCAAAAACCATGGGTATTTGATGCAAATGGAAAAATAATTGCGGATTATGAGATGCGAAATGTTGCTCCTTCGGATTGGACAAACAAGGGTATTGAGGTGATAAATTCTATTTATTGGGATGGGACAGAACGGCAGTATCTTTGTGCTAAAGAACGACATGAATCGGGTGATGTGGCTATAATAGACCCGCTCACAGGAAGTTTTCTATTTCGTTTCCCTGAGAAAGCAGACCGATTGTATGTTGCTGATGTGGCAGGAGACTGGCGAGAAGAAATTATTGTTTTGGCTGGGAATCAATTGCATATTTACCAGAATGAAGAGAAGAATCCTAATCCCAAGAAACAACGTCTATGGAAGCAACC
The DNA here is from genome assembly GCA_020216745.1 of Candidatus Hydrogenedens sp. Lineage (GTDB taxonomy): Bacteria > Hydrogenedentota > Hydrogenedentia > Hydrogenedentales > Hydrogenedentaceae > Hydrogenedens. The sequence goes on along the minus strand of JAIWNQ010000006.1, from coordinate 7,706 downwards.
TTTATATCGGAGGTTGAAAACAGTGTGGAATTATTATTCGCCATGAGCGGGGAGGTTTTGTTTAAGGTGCAAGTCCGACCAGTTGGACAGGTCAGACAAGTTAGACGATAAAGAAAGGGCAGAAATCTTTTTTGATTTCTGCCCTTTTATGTTTATATCTCGGGTATTGGGTTTCTAATTTGTTAATACATGTCTTCCATACCGCCAGCGCCAGGACCCGGTGTCTTCTTTTCCGGTTCCGGTAGTTCGGCAACCAATACTTCGGTTGTTAACAGTAGGCTGGCAATACTTGCTGCGTTTTGTAAAGCACAGCGGGTTACTTTAGTGGGGTCAATGATACCAGATTTTAGTAAATCTTCGTATTCACCAGTTTCTGCATTGTAGCCAATACTTCCCTTCTTTGCCTTGACATTTTGTACCACGGTGGCACCTTCGTCACCGGCGTTTGCTGCCAATTGACGGAGTGGCTCTTCCAGTGCACGTTTTACAATTTGGGCACCGATAAGTTCGTCACCCTCTAATTTCAACTCGTCAATGGCTTCCTGGCAACGAAGTAGTGCTACGCCACCACCTGGGACGATACCTTCTTCAACCGCTGCGCGGGTTGCGTGAAGGGCATCTTCAACACGGGCTTTCTTTTCTTTCATCTCGATTTCTGTGGCTGCACCGACATTAATAACTGCAACACCACCAGCTAATTTAGCTAACCGTTCTTGTAATTTTTCACGGTCATAGTCGGAGGTGGTTTCTTCAATTTGACGACGGATTAGGTTAATTCTACCCATAATGTCAGAGTTTTTGCCCGCACCTTCAACGATGGTTGTGGTGTCTTTATCAATCACGACGCGTTTGGCACAACCCAAATCGCTCAATGTAATATTCTCTAAAGAGCGACCCAAGTCTTCGGTAATAGCCAAACCGCCAGTCAGAATAGCGATGTCTTCTAACATGGCTTTACGACGGTCGCCAAATCCTGGGGCTTTTACGGCACAGCATTGTATTGTTCCACGAATCTTGTTTACTACCAATGTTGCCAGTGCCTCACCTTCAACATCCTCAGCGATGATTAGCAAAGGCTTACCACTCTTGGCAATTTGTTCTAATAGAGGTAGCAAATCTTTTAGACTGGATATTTTCTTCTCGTGAATAAGAATATAGCAGTTTTCAAGGACGCATTCCATTGTCTCTGTATTGGTTACAAAATATGGAGACAAGTAACCTTTATCAAACTGCATTCCTTCCACGATTTCAAGAGTGGTCTCAATCCCTTTGGCTTCTTCAACGGTAATGGTGCCATCATTGCCGACTTTTTCCATGGCTTCAGCAATGATATTACCGATTTCAGTATCACCGTTGGCAGAAATTGTGGCAACATTGCGTAAGACATCGCGGTCATTTTTAACCTGCTTGCTCATTTTTGCTAAGCGGTCAACGACAGCATCTACTGCCTTCTCTATACCACGTTTGAGTGCCATTGGGTTGGAACCCGCGGCAACATTCCGCATACCTTCACGGAAGATGGCTTCTGCGAGAATGGTTGCGGTTGTCGTTCCATCACCAGCAACATCGGAAGTTTTGGATGCCACCTCTTTTACCATCTGGGCACCCATGTTTTCATACTTATCTTCTAATTCAATTTCCTTTGCTACACTTACACCGTCTTTTGTTACAGTAGGGGCACCCCATTTCTTTTCAAGGACAACGTTGCGTCCTTTGGGGCCCAATGTGGCTTTTACTGCTTTACTCAGTTTGACAACGCCCGCCAGAACTCTCCGTCGAGCATCTTCACCGAATTCCAATTGTTTTGCTGCCATAACTCATCCCTCCTTATTTTAAGGTTAATCTTCAATTACTGCAAGGACGTCTTCCTCGCGAAGAATGACGTGTTCTTCACCGTCAATCTTCACTTCGGTGCCAGAATACTTACCCATAAGGATACGGTCACCCTTTTTTAATTCCATGGGTATTCGCTTGCCATTCTCGTCCAGTCTGCCTGGACCAACTGCGATAACACGCGCTTCCTGAGGTTTCTCTTTTGCCGTGTCGGGGATAATGATACCACCACGCACGGTCTCTTCGGGTTCAATACGTTTTACAAGAATACGATCTGCTAATGGACGAACCTTTGTAGCCATAATGCACCATCCTCCATTTGAGGTTAAAGGTTTAGGTTAAATTAAAGTTAAAGTTGAAACTTTATTGCAGAACTTAGATGAGGATATAGTAGACATCCTCAACAATTATTAACGTATAACGTTTGGTTTTTGTTAGCACTCACTTATTGTGAGTGATAATAAAAATATCATAAACAATACCCTTTTGTCAAATCAAAAAATACACGCTATATGTCTTTGAGGAAAGAATTGCGTAGATATTTTGAGGAGTAGTTTTGTGGCTGAAAAAATTAATTTATTTGATTTATTGGGTGATTTTTGATAGAATATAAAAATGCTCAAGGATGCCAAAAAGGTTTATACGATAAAAGAGGTATCAGAACTTACGGAAGTTCCTATTTATACGATACGTGAGTGGGAAAAACATATACATAAATTAAAACCGAAACGGCATCCTAAGACTAATTGGCGTTATTATACAGAAGAAGATATTAATATTATTCGGCAGATAAAATATCTTTTACGAAATCGTAAAATACGGTTAAAAGGAATTAATGCCGAATTATTGAAGATAGAACGACTTGGTGATACAATATTAGATCGTGCTGGTGTATTGAATTTGATACGTCAAATTCGAGTAGAATTAAATGAAGTACGGTCATTAGTTGAGAGCATCCTTGATAAAGAATGATTTTATAGGTCGGGGCGTGGCGCAGTCCGGTTTAGCGCACTTGACTGGGGGTCAAGGGGTCGCTGGTTCAAATCCAGTCGCCCCGACCATAAACGTATGTTTACGTGAGGCATAGGGAAAACATAGTAGAAAAATATTTTTTGTTAATTTATTAGAGTGAAGTGCAAAGAGATTTTCTGGTATAATTCGGTATGTTTCTCATAAGTAGAAAGTTCTTTTATTTTTAGAGGAGGATAAGGATGGCGAAAATAGTTACAGAAGGAAAGGAAGAAGAATTACCAGATGGTTCACCAATAATTCATGCATGTGAGAAATTGGGGGTACCGTTTGGTTGTCGGGCTGGGCAATGTGGAACCTGTATAATCACGGTTGAAGAAGGTATGGAGAATTTGGAACCTAAAAATTATCTTGAAGAGGATATGGGTTTAGGCGAGAATCAACGTTTGGCATGTCAAACACGGATTCGGACAGGCACAGTAAGAATTAGTTGGTAGATGAGGTGTCTTTTTCTTGTGTAGAGTTATTCGGGATAGGTGTAGATAAGGTATCTTTCCTGTTATAGAAATCAATGAAAAGGTCAGGGAGCCGTTTGAATATACTATTACCATCGAAGTAGTAGAAAACAACAATAGTTAACAGGAAAATCCAAAAGAAGACTTTCATTACAAGTAGGGCATAAATGATTTTTATGTATTCTTGTTGGGGGATATTTTTATACAGGTCGAAATCTGGACGAAGCGGTAGAAACGCTAAGAATGCCATTAACCCACTTTGTAATGATTTCATCCAGCTTTCAATGTTTGATAAGGGTACTTCCCGACAACGGTGGTATATGAAATGCATATAATATCCTGTGAGCAGGATGGTAATTATCCACGGTGAATTCACCATTGCTTTCCATACTGTTACTCCACTAATAACCCGTAGATAGTTAAAGGTGTCTTCTGGTGATGAGCCTAAAATGAAAAGGATAATCCATAATAAAATATTTAGGAAACGAAACAGACACTCAATCACTAAATAATTCCTCTTTGTTGATGAAACATGATAACTTTTTTGTTTGTTAATGAATTATAATATAATGGAAGTTAACATTTATATTAGGGAAGACACAAAACTCATGATTTTCCATCCATTTAGACAACATGAACGAGTCACTTATGTTCCACGAGTCTGGATTTCTTTATGTGTAGTTATATTGACAATAACTTTCATTACATTTTCAGAGAAGGTTAACAACTCTTATGTTGTTATGTGTCCTGCAAAAGGAATGGTTGATGACGGGATGAAGGTCGTTATTCAGCGGGCTATTGCAGAGGCAAATAAGGGGGCGAAGGCATTTATTTTGGAGGTGGATACTCCGGGAGGGCTTGTGGATTCGGCGGTAGATATTACAAACATTTTGATGGAAGCCAAGTGTCCGACAATCGCATATATCCATGGGATGGGTGCCATTTCCGCAGGTGCGTTAATTTCGTATGCTTGTAAGCATATTGCAATGGCGCCGGGGTCGAATATCGGTGCTTCAGCACCAATTGTATTAGGGGAAGCACAGCCATCAGAAGAATTCAACGAAAAAACGAAATCATATTTGCGTTCTCGTTATCGTACACTTGCAGAAGTTAATGGTCATAATCCATTGCTTGCCGAAGCAATGGTAGATGCAAAAATTGAGGTTTGGGGTGTGAAAAGTTCAGAGGGTAAATATGAATTTTACCGCACGAAAGAGGAGGCAGAAGATGCAGGTAAGAAGTCTAATAATCTTCCAGAAGTAGAACAGCCTCCTAAATCTTCTGATGATGTAGTGCACAATTATCCCTCACAAGTATCAACGTATAGGTACCAATATTGTAATTTTATGGATAACCATAGGATTGTTCTCGCTGATGAAGATGTGCCACAAAACAAGTCTACTTCCACTTATTCATCAATCACAGGGGTTAAACAAATCTGTAGAGAAGGAGAATTGCTAACGTTGACTTCAAAAGAGGCTCTTGAATATGGGCTTAGTGAAGTGATTGTAGAGAATGTTGAAGACTTGCTAAAACATTACCAGTTAGAGAGTTGTGAAATTGTTCAAATTGAGCCAACTTGGGGTGAACGAGTTTTTAAATTCTTAGTAAATCCGATGGTTGCGGGGATTCTTTTGTTGTTAGGGATTGGTGGATTATATCTTGAATTAAAAACACCTGGATTTGGTTTGCCAGGTATTATTGGAATAACGTGTCTCGCTTTATTTTTCGGTTCTCATCTTGTAATTGGTCTTGCAAATTGGATAGACCTTTTATTGCTTTTAACAGGGTTGATTTTATTAGGAATTGAGATATTTATTATACCGGGATTTGGCATAACAGGTGTGTCAGGTTTGGTGTGCATCATTATCGGCATTTATTTGTCGCTAACTCGGGTTGCTATTCCAGAGTATCCATGGGACTTTGCACGTTTGGAGAACGCTGGGCAATCGTTGACAATTGCATTTGTTTCTTTTTTAATTTTTGTATGGTTAGTCTGGAAATATCTACCCAGAACTTCTTTATTTCAACGGTTTGTGCTCTCGCATGCAGAAAATGTAGAAGCGGGATATGTAGTTCAGGAGTTGGAGCAACAACAGGAGTGGATAGGTGCAATAGGGATTGCGGAAACAGTGTTAAGACCTGCTGGTAAAGGTCGATTTAAGGGGCAGTCGCTGGATGTCGTTGCAACTGGTGAATACATAGAGATGGGAACACATATACAAATAATAGAAGTTCAGGGAAATCGTTATGTGGTTGTTCCTGTAAAAACAGATAAGGAGGCTAAACATGAATGAGATTAAGATTATTGTTCAAATGCTAAAACAACTTCTTAAAGAGATGGAAATTGTCTCTTCACAAGGTTCTGGATATTATACCTGTGTGCCTTTTTTAAAACGATATAATAAACTTCTTCAAGAGGCACAACGTATTTTTTCTCAAAATCAGTCTCCCTCGGTTATTAGTACGTTTGAAATTCTTCAGGAGGCAGACCCGAAAGACCCAAGCGAAAAGAGCAAGGTGTTATTGAGTATACGAGTTGAAACATCACAATTAATAACTTTATTGGAGACAGTATTACAGGAGGAAAACAAGAAATGATATGGTGGGCTATTTTATTATTTTTAGGGGGTGTGATTCTCATATTGGCGGAATTTATTGTGCCAGGCGGAATTTGTGGCACGTTTGGGATTATTATGTTGTTAGGCAGTACAGCCATTGGGGGGTATTACTATCCTGATTATCTTATATTTATTATCGTGGTTGAGTTTCTTGGGTTTGTTGGTTCTCTTGCAGGGGGGTTTTATCTTTTAACAAAAACCTCTGCTGGTGAAAAATTAGTTATCAGCGAAAGTCAAACAGTGGATAAGGGCTATATTGGTATTCAATTTGACCCTTCGTTGGTTGGCAAAACAGGGAAGGTTATTTCTCCTCTTAGGCCTGCAGGGATAATAGAAGTCGATGGAAAAAGAGTAGATGCAGTTTCTTCTGGAATGTTTATAGAAGCGGGACATGAGGTAAAAATTATTGATATTCAGGGTCCACGCATAGTTGTTGAGGAATGTAGAAATATTGAAAATGAGAAAATATAGGTTATAATAAGATAGATATAAAGAAGTTTAACTATTAACTAAAAGGAGATTTATATGATAAATCCGATTATCGCTGTATTTTTGCTGATTGTATTAGTTGTAGCCCTTATTTTTGTGGCTATTGTTATATCCTTTTTCCGTTTATGGATACGTGCCGCTTTATCCAAGGCGCATGTGTCGATTTGGAATTTAATTGGTATGAGTTTGCGAAAGGTCAATCCGCAAGTTATTGTCGACAGCCGAATTATGGCGGTGAAAGCAGGTTTAAATGTAACCACAGATGAACTTGAAACACACTATCTTGCGGGTGGAAATGTACTTCGTGTTGTACAAGCCCTTATTGCAGCAAATAAAGCAAATATTCCGCTTACGTTTCAAAAGGCAACAGCAATAGACTTGGCTGGGCGTGATGTACTTGATGCGGTTAAGACCTCTGTCCGTCCGAAAGTTATAGATTGTCCTGACCCATCTAAGGGACCTTCAACTGTTTCCGCTGTCGCAATGGATGGAATCCAGTTGAAAGCGAAGGCACGTGTTACTGTTCGTACAAATATTGAACGGTTGGTTGGTGGTGCAACAGAAGAAACCATTATAGCTCGAGTAGGGGAAGGTATCGTTACCACGATTGGTTCTGCACCGACACATAAGAAGGTTTTAGAAAATCCAGATTCTATTTCGAAGACAGTCCTTGCACGTGGGTTGGATGCTGGGACAGCATTTGAAATTCTTTCAATAGACATTGCGGATGTTGATGTGGGTGAAAATATTGGTGCCCAGTTGCAAATTGCTCAGGCAGAGGCAGATAAACAGATTGCTCAAGCTCGTGCTGAGGAACGACGTGCTATGGCATTGGCACGTGAAGCGGAGATGCAAGCATTGGTTATGGAAATGCGGTCTAAAGTGGTTGAAGCAGAAGCAGAAATTCCGAAAGCCATTGCAGAGGCGTTCCGAAATGGAAACCTTGGAGTTATGGATTATTATCGGATGAAAAATATTCTTGCGGATACCGAAATGAGGGATGCTATTTCAAAGTTATCACCGCCAGCACAATCTCAACCCAAAGGACCCGACAAACCGACTCCTTCATCGTAAGAGATAAAGAAGGGATTTATTATGAATTTTGAAGACCTATTAGGTTTAGTTGTGTTCTTAGGAATTGTAGTTATTTCTTCAATCTTTCGTGCAATGAAAGAAATGAAGAAAGATACACCAGGTAAGCAGACAATTCCCAAGAGCAAACCATACAACGAAAAAAGGAAATTTGAAGAGTCGAAGGAGACTGTTCCAAAACGGAAAG
>JAIWNQ010000005.1 GCA_020216745.1 Candidatus Hydrogenedens sp. | reverse complement strand
TAGTTATCCGAACGGAAAGCGAATCTCCACCGCCACCTCTTCCATTATTTGAGCCTAAACCTAAAAAAGGAGAGCAGAATGAAGAATTGTGGGAAGAAGAAGGACCTAAATTAAAACCTATTATTATAAAGACAGAACTTCCTCAAAAGGTTGAAAGCCCAAAAACAAAGTCTACTCCAGAAAAGAGGGAACCTGTTTTTAAGGAGGTTCAAGGAAAATACATAACTAAAAAAATTGATATCAAACCGAAACCAAAAAGTGAGTCCGTCTCTACAATGGCTCGTATGGGCAAAGCAGAAGTAACTGCACCAATGCAACGTATGTCGATGCAACCTGCGGGACATGGGGTTATCAATCTACGAGAAAATATTGGCAATATTCCGCAACTTCAATGGGCGATTATCATGATGGAAGTATTATCTCCTCCGAAATCTCTTCGGAATGAATAACAGGATGGGATATTTGAATTACTATTGGAGGCAAATGGGTGAGTTAAGAGTATCATTGATGTCTCAAAGTAATAAAGGCGACTCTCACTTAAGTCTTTTATAGTCATGAATTATGCAAAAATTCTCACATTCAAGAAGAGATTTTAACTATAAAGGTATAGAGGAAGAATCAAATTAGATTTCTAAAGGTTGGCTCATATTTTATTTCTTTGGAACGTCATGAGAATTGGTCTTTTGAAACTCCATGCGTATTAAGGTTATACAATTAGGTTTTCCATCAAGAATAGTGATGCGGAAGGGACCTGCAATTAAAACCTCTCCTTTCTGTGGTATTCTTTGAACCATTTTTATCAGCCAGCCACCTATTGTTTCTACCTCGTCATCATAGAGTTCTATCTTCGTTGTTTCTCTAAACTCTTCAAGTGTTGTTCGTGCACGGACAATATAGTCACCGGGACCCATTTGGCGAACAGGGAGTTCTTCCTGGTCATGTTCATCACGGATTTCGCCAAATATCTCTTCTAAAATGTCTTCTAATGTGATCAATCCTGCAGTACCACCATATTCATCAACAACAATAGCCATAGTTTGATGTTGTTGACGCATTTGTTTAAGGATTTCATCTAACGGGGTTGCATCTGTGATGAACATTACTGGGCGAATGAAGCGTCGTATATCTTGATTTTCTCTGGTTTTATCTTTTAACAGGTCAAATGCCTTAATAATACCTATGATTCGGTCTATGTTTTCTTCATATACTGGAATACGGGTATATCGATTTTCTCTGAATACCTGTACTACATCGTCCCGTTTCGCCAGCACGGATACAGCACAAATGTCGATGCGAGGCACCATAATCTCCTTTGCCACTTTTTGTTGAAGGTCGAAAACAGAGTGGATAAGGTCTCGCTCCTCCTCGTGGATGCCTCCATGTTCTGCTCCTTGTTCTACGAGTCGTTTCATATCTTCTGGCGAACGCATTAATGATTTTAATGATGAGAACCATTGATTTGTCCCTAACGTTTTGGAGAAAAACCAAACAATTGGAATGGATAATGGCTTGAGAAGGAAATCAAAAATTACAATTATGGGAACGAAAAAATAACACAACGTATTAGGATGAACCCGAAAAATAGTTTTAGGTAGAATTTCTCCAAAAAAGAGTATGGTTGCGGTGGCTACAAGTAGAGATGAGATTGGGTTTCCCAACAAATGGGTTAGTGCTATTGAGGCTATAACAATAGAAATATTTGTACCTAACAATAATACGATAAGAAGTTGGTCAGGATTATCCAGATATTTAAGAAGAATTTGTGCACGTCGAGAATGTGTTTTTTCCGAGAGATGTTTGACACGTATCGGATTAAGCGAAATGAATCCAGTTTCATAGCCAGCGAAAAAGGCGGAGGAAATAACACCACCAATAAAAACGGAAAATAATTGCCAGTTAATATTGGTCATAGATTATTTCCTTCTGTTTCTTGAGTATCGGCTTCTCGTTCGATGTTAAGTCGTAGTTGTGTTATCCGTTTTCCATCCATTTTTTCCACCGTGAATTTTAGTGGTCCAACGGATACAATATCCCCTTGCTTTGTTAGGTTCTCGTGCTGTTTTAGTAGATAGCCAGCAATGGTATTATGTTCTGGGTCTTCTAAAGAATATTGGATTAATTCTTCTAATTCAGATATTGGCATTTTACCATGAAGTAGATATTCATTTTCCGATATTTTGACAAAGAGGGGTTCTTCTACGCTTTCATCATCAGAAATTTCTCCGACAATTGCACTTAATGCATCGTGTAATGTTACAAGTCCCGCTGTTCCGCCATATTCATCAACAACAATAGCAACATGTGTATTTAATTTTTGTGCTGTTTTAATTAACTCTGATATTGACATTGTATCTGGAATAAAATTGGCTTTACGTCCAATAGGTTTAACAGGCTGTTTCCATTGTCCCCTTTCAGTATAATCAAGTAAGTCTTTAGCATAGAGAATACCAATAATATGGTCCAAATTTTCGTGATAAATAGGCATGCGTGAGTATTCATGTTCACAGAAAACTTCCCATGCATCTGCTACTGTTGCTGTATCCTGTATAGCCACGATTTCTGTTCTTGGCACTAAAATACGTTTTACTGGTTCATCACGAAACTCAAGTATACTACGTATCATTTTACGTTCATCTTCAGCAATGACGTTTGAAAGTCCTTCCTCATTTACGAGTAGTTTTAATTCGTCATCAGTGACCCATGGTGAAGGTGGTATAGAACTGAAATGTGTGATTCGGAATGTAATACCGATGGAAAAGAGAAGTAGTCTACGTATAGGTGTGAATAAAGCATGAATAATAAAGATTAAAAAAACGACGGAACGAGCATATTGCTCGACATATCTGGAGGCAATTAGTTTTGGGGTTACCTCTCCTCCGAAAATAAGCAGTAAAGTTGAGGCGAGACAGGCAATTGAATAAGAAACAAATGATGAAGCAATAGATGAGGGTAGTACTCGGTTTATAATGTATTCTTCCAGACGACTTCCAAAGGCAATACTTAGACCAATATTCACAATGGCATTACCCATAAGTATTGTTGTTAATAGTTCGGATGGAGACTTCATTAATTGGGCTATCATTCTGTCACGGAAGGACGGGCTATTTTTCATAGCTTTGAGTTGTGTCGTTCGAATAGAAAAGAAGGCGGTCTCAGTGGCTGAGAAGAATGCAGATGAGGTTAATAAGCAACATGACAAAATAATGATATGGAAAGGGAAAAATTTGTCGAGATTATTATAAATTGTCCCCCCATTAACACTTTCTGCCTGAAACATAGCTAGGAAGATAAGTATAAAACAGAAAGCAATTGGATATAGATGTTGTCGATTAATCTGAATATTTTTTTGGTTCTCTTTTCGTCTACGAATATTTATACTTCCTTCTTTTTCTATTGTATCATACATGCCGAAAAAGTTTAACATTTCTTTTTATTGGTGTGTTTTGGATATTTTATCCATGCATCTTCTATCGGTATCCCTAAATATTTTGCTTGTTTTTCTATCATCTGTCTACGTTGATGTGGTGTATCGTGGATATATCCTAATAAATGGAGCAAACCATGACAAAACAAGACATCAATTTCGTGTATTGCTTTTTCAGGGTTTTCTGCCCTTGTAAGTACAGTCTGTAATGAGATAATAATTTCTCCAATTGGTTTTGTATCCCCAGATGGGAAATTGGAGGGCACTGGAAAAGATAGGACATCTGTAGGGTTGTTTTTATGGCGATATTCTTTGTTTAGACCTTGAATAAAATCATCATTACAAAATACGATGCTTAATTCACAATTTTGTTGTGAATGCCCTTCTTCAATCAGGATGTGTTCTGCGATTTTTTTTAACCGTCGTGAATTATACATTTGTTTATAAGAGGAAATATTTTTTATTGCTATATGGAGCATCTCACTTCCCTAAAACTTCTTTATTGTCTAATAAGATTTCATCAGGCTTTGCATTATGGTTATTTGTTTTTGCTAATAATGTGTTTGCATGCTCTTCTTCAATATTGATTCCAGGATAAGAAGGTCTTAAATGATGTAATGAGTTTAAGGCAAGAGAAACTTCTTCAATAATAATGTTTAACTGTCGAAGTGTGAGGTCACATTCATCAAACTGACCGTCATTAGCCCTTTCTGTTACGAGGCGGTCTACTAATTGACGAATTCGTTCTGGGTTTGGATTTTTCAGCGAGCGTACTGCTGATTCTGCCGCATCGCAAATCATAATAATTGCATACTCCGGTTTTTGTGGCTTTGGACCTGGATAACGGAAGTCTTGTTCATTTACATCGCCAAACTTTTGTTGTTCGATGGCTAACTTATAGAAATAACTGACAAGATATGTCCCATGATGTTGAGCTATGGCTTCTGTGACGGGCTTTGGAAGGTGATATTCTTGGGCTAATTTGACACCTTCATTAACATGGTTAATGATTATACGGACACTGTTACGTGGGGAGAGGGTGTCATGAATATTATTGCCATTCTGATTCTCATAGAAATATTCCGAATGACGCATTTTGCCTATGTCATGGTAATATGCACAAACGCGTGCAAGTAAGCCATTTGCATCAATTGCATCCGCAGCTCTTTCTGCTAATTGTCCTAAAATGAGGCTATGTGAGTAAGTTGCAGGGGCACGCACTGCCAGTTTCCTAAGTATTTCGTTATTAAGGTCTGAATATTCTAAAAGTTGGAAGTCTGTAACGATTCCGAATAAACGTTCAAGAAACGGCAAAATACCTGGCACTAAAAGTATACATAAACTCCCATTAATACCTAATAATAAAAATCGTCGTACGGTCATTTCTCCGATTAAGGTGTCTGTGGTGAGGGTGATTGCTAATAAAGTAAGGAATCCGATGAAGATACCACTTAGGGAAGCGGAGGTAATATCTCTCCGTTTGCGAACACGATAGATAGTAAATACAGCCCCCATGGTCATTGCAAGGTCGAAGATAAGAAGTCGCCAGTCATAGCGAAATAATATAGATAAGAGCACACAGGTAATAAAAGATAGAAATGCAGATAGCCTCATCTGTACCAGAATGGCAAATAAAATTCCAGTAATTGCTACAGGGACAGAAAAACCTGTGGTATCAAAAAATTGCATTGTTTTTCCTAATAGAAGGATTCCATTAATAAGGAGAAGAGCAAGATACCAGATGGCTTCTGATGATGGTTCTCCTTTGTGTTCCCATAGGCGGATAGCACGGTATAAACTTACATAAGCGAGTAGAACGATAATCAAATGAGCGATAAATGAGAATAGCCAGCGTGGAGATTCACCCTGACTTTGATTGAGTAGATTTAAGTAAGTTTTGGCGTCGGAACGTGATTCTAATGTCCATCGTTTCCCACGTTCTTGAATAATTTCACCTGCGGCAATCTCTTTCATTACAGGGTTAATTGATTCTGCAGAGCGTTCGCGGACAATCTCTGTTGCGACTGAATCGTATTGTAATGTGTCTACTACCAAATCTGAGGTAATGGACATGATAGCCTCATAAACTTTTAGCCAATCCAACGATGGAAATTGTTTGGCGATTTTTCGTGCTTCCTCTTGAATTTTTGGTTTTAATTTATTCTCAATTGCCTGTTTGATATCTGGGACATCACGGAGTAAGATTTCTTGAGTTACCTTTTGTTCTGTTTCAGATACATCACGGATAATGGCTATTTTTATTTCTGTATTTCCTTTGTCTTGTACGGGAAAGATACCTTCATTCAGAATGGAGTTTAAACTTTCTTCCGCAACTTTAGCCATTATGTCTGGAAGTTGTACTTTGCCATCAGATAGAGAAAATTGGAGATTTTCTCCTAAATTCGGAATATTAAATGGGTTATTATTCATATTCCGATTTTCTAAATTTACATCAGTCAAGATCCATAGTAAGAGTTTTGACGCTTCGATATTTTCTGCCCATTTAATAGTCGGGTAAATTTCGTTAAATACCTGTTGAGCGTAAGACATGAATTGAGATGATTCATCCATCTCTTGTTTTTTTTCTATTTTTTTCCAATCTTCATAAATTTTTGTACGAATTGTTTGTAATTGGCTAATACGTTCTCTTAAAGTCTGAAGTTGTTTCTGGACTTTTTCCTTATCAATTCGATAGTGAGGAAGTACTTTTTCACGTGCTTGGTTACGTGCTTCTTGTGTTGCTTTGACATCCTCAGTTTGAAAACTAAAATTTGCACGCAATTCCTGTTTTGCAACAATTTCTCGGTCAACTTCTTCTGGGGTTAATGTTTCTTGAGGGAAATTTGAGGTGATAAGGAAAGCAGAAAAGATAGCGGACAGGATACCAACAATCAGGATTTGTGGACTGAGAAAGTGTTTATCCCGCCGTAACTGCCACTGTGAGATTTTATCTAATGACGGGAACCCAATTTTTCGCTGGGTTCCTGACTTTTCACTCATAATTCATGCTCGCTCCGTTTCTCATCTATTTTTTGGGGGGATGTGTGCTCATGATTAACCAAACGTCCATGAGCCTCATAGGCATCGATAATTCGTTGCACCAATGGATGTCGGACGACATCACGTTTGGTTAAATGTACGATACCAATGCCTGGAATCCCTTCCAAAATTCTTCGGCTTTCCACCAAGCCGGATATTTTGCCTTTGGGCAAATCAATTTGGGTTATATCTCCCGTAATAATAGCCCGTGAGCCTTCGCCCAATCGGGTAAGGAACATAAGCATCTGGTCACTTGTTGTATTTTGTGCTTCATCTAAAATAACAAAAGCATGGTCAAGAGAACGACCTCTCATAAAAGCCAGTGGTGCAACTTCTATTCGTTCCTGTTCTATCCATCGTTGGACTCTATCGAAATCCACCATGGAGTATAATGCATCATATAGAGGACGTAAATAGGGATGTACTTTTTCCTCAATGGCTCCGGGCAGGTATCCTAAATTTTCTCCCGCTTCTACGGCAGGTCGTGTTAATACTAAACGGCGTACTTGTTTATTTAACAAGGCTGAGACAGCCGATGCCATAGCCAGATAAGTTTTTCCTGTTCCTGCTGGACCTATTACAAAAGTCATTTCACATCGGCGAACTGTCTCTAAATAGTCTATCTGCCCTTGGGAACGAGGTTGAACTTTTATTTCGGGTCTTAACAAAATTGCTGGGTTAGTGGTGTATGTTTCAGATTGTTCCTCTAATGCAATAGTGTTTTTCATTTCTGGATAATCTTCCATAGCGAGGTCAAAGTCAGCAGGTGTCGGGGTGTAGCCCCTACGAACTGCAAAGAGTAAATGGTTCAGAACATCACTTACTTTTTGGGTTTCTTCATATTCGCCGATAAGCAAGACTTTCCCGCCTCGGTCAATGACTTGGACATGGGTTTGATCACAGACTCGCCTTCGGATTTCCCCATTTACCCCTAACAGTTTGATTAATTCATCATGATTCTTGACAACAATCTCGTGTGTCGAGACTGCATCCTTCTTTAACTTGAATTTACTCATACCCAATTTGTTTGAATTGAACCTCCTTTATCATTGTTCTTCCAACCTTAATACTTTTTCACCAGGATAAACCCAGCCTTTATTTTTACGAACATATTCCTCTTGCTTTAATTGGTCAGCCTTCAACCGTTCGATTTCTTGTTCCAATTGTCTTTTTTGTTCTGCCAAATCTCGTATTTGTTGGATGAATTGTTGAAATTCTGCCTCAGCTTTTTTTACTTCTTGATAACGGTTAGAGAGGTCTCTATATTTAAAATAACCATAAGCAAAACAACACACCATCACTAACACAAGCAAAAAACGAAATATTTGTTTTACTCGTTGCATTAACCTGTGTCAATAACTCCTTTGTTTTACTTATATATTATACATCAAATTATATTGCTAATAGTAATTATATATCAAAAACTGCAATTTATGTTAATTTATTTCAATGGTGCAAACGCTTTGACACCTAAAAATTCTGATTGTGTTCCTAATTCTTCTTCGATACGCAATAATTGGTTATATTTTGCAATACGGTCGCTACGTGATGCGGAACCAGTCTTGATTTGTCCTGCATTCACAGCCACTGCGAAGTCAGCAATAGTGGAATCTTCCGTTTCACCGCTTCTGTGCGAAATTACAGTGGTGTAACCTGCACGATGTGCCATCTGGCAGGTTTCGAGTGTTTCGGTTAATGTTCCAATTTGATTGAGTTTAATCAAAATAGAATTGCCAACCCCTTCTTTAATTCCACGAGCAAGGTACGTGGGATTGGTTACGAAAATGTCATCACCAACCAATTGAATCTTGTTTCCAAGTTTATCAGTAAGCTTTTTCCAGCCTGCCCAGTCGTTTTCGTCGAGGCCATCTTCTAAACTGATAATAGGATATTTCTTTGCCCATTCTACCCAAAATTCAATCATATCGTCGGTTGTTTTTTCTTTTGGTTCTTCTGATTGGAGAATGTACTTGCCTTTATTAAAGAAAGAACTGGCAGCTGGGTCAAGAGCAATCCAGACATCCTTTTCTGGTTTGTAATCTGCTTCTTTAATGGCTTTTAATATCACTTCAATGGCTTCTTGATTGGATTTTAGGTCTGGAGCAAAACCACCTTCATCACCAACAGCAGTATTTAATCTTTGGCTTTTTAGTACCTTTTTTAAGGCATGGAATACTTCTGTGCCCATTCGTAATGCTTCACGGAAACAATTTGCACCAGCAGGCACAATCATAAACTCTTGGAGGTCAACATTGTTGTCAGCATGCTTTCCGCCGTTTAGGATATTCATCATTGGTACAGGGAGCACATGTGCATTGGCTCCGCCAATATAGCGATATAATGGCATTTCAAGTGTTTCTGCTGCCGCTTTAGCGACTGCAAGAGAAACGCCTAATATTGCGTTAGCACCTAATTTTCCTTTGTTTGGTGTTCCGTCTAATTCGCAAAGCATTTGGTCTATTTCTCTTTGTTCTAATGCGTCCATGCCTAAAATTTCTTCTGCTATCACGTCATTTACGTTCTTTACTGCCTTAGTGACTCCTCTGCCTAAATAGCGTTTCTTATCGCCGTCACGAAGTTCTACTGCTTCATTCTCTCCGGTAGATGCGCCAGATGGAACTGCTGCCCTACCAACTGCTCCAGAGGCAAGGTAGACATCAACCTCGATGGTTGGATTTCCACGCGAATCCAATATCTCACGTGCTTGAACTGCTGTAATTCTTGTCATAATCATTCCCTTTCTCTTTGAATTTAAGTTTATTTATAATTTCCATGGCTTAAAAAGATGCTCCCAACTTCTGTTGAGAAACTCATCTTCATAATCTCTAAAAACAATATATTCAGGTAATTCTATTTGTTGTTTTTGTATTGCTTCATATTTTCGGGATAATATTTCATAAGCACAGGTTAAAATAATTGGCGGTATTACTGTACCTATGAAAAAGAAATATAGAGGAAAAATATTTAGTAAAGTAGAAATAGTATAACAAAAAAGTAATTGAAAACTAAAATACGGGTTGGCGATTAGAATAATATAACCCCAGAGAATATTTTTTAAGGTGTTTAATCTTTTAAATGATAATGTTGGTATGCTCCATAATAATGAACAGAAAGTAAACAGTATAAGCCAGAGAAATAAGCCTATAAAAATATAGTTTACCCATAGCAGACCAGAAAATTTTTTATGAAGGTAAAACCAAATATTTATTAAGAGCACTGTAAATAAAAAGAGGAATAGTAAACCTATGGGTAGTGATTTTATGAAAGTAATTTTAATAGCAAATCCCAATTTATTTTTTAATCCCTCCTTGTGTTCCAAAATACTAACTGTAAATGCTGATATGAAGACGTTAGCAATGTAAAAATATAGGCAGGCGCCAAAAAGTAAGAAACCAATTAGTAGAGGAGGAAAGGTATTGATATGGAGAAATAAAGGGACTATGAATATTATCCATGGGGTAAGCAAACATAGGTTAATCATAAACCATGTCCCCATATAGTCATACCAAATCCAGAAGCTCATTTTTAATGTACGTT
>JAIWNQ010000004.1 GCA_020216745.1 Candidatus Hydrogenedens sp. | reverse complement strand
TTAACATGTATAAGTTTCCAAAAGCAGAGCAAAAAGCAGATGATGTAAAAATCTTTCATAATTTTATAGTTAGTCGGGTGCTATAAACAAGATATAAATCCATTGGAAGAGTTTTTCTCAATATTTTTATACGAAAGATGGACGGATGGAGCAATAGGGGATGGTAATTATTTGGATTTTGGGTTAAATTTGGTTTTAGCATTTGCCGTTTTGGGCTTGTTGGTATTTTTGGGAGATATTTTTGAGGATAGCAATTTCCTCAGGGGTTAAGTATCGCCATTGCCCTGTAGGGAGGTTTTGTAAAGAGATGCCTGCAAAGGAGATTCTTTTTAGAGAGATTACTGGGAAACCGACTGCAGAACACATCCGTTTTATTTCCCGTTTTTTACCTTCATGAATGGTTAATTGGATATGAGAATGGGAGAGAGACTGGAGTAAAATTTTTACTTTTGCGGGTGCAGTTTTGCCATCGTCAAGTTGAACGCCGTTTTGCAGTTTTTTAATAGCTTGGATTGTGATAAATCCTTTAACGACAGCAATATACGTTTTTGGTACCTTATTACTTGGGTGAAGAAGACTATTTGCTAATTCACCATCATTTGTTAATAACAACGCACCTTCTACATCGAGGTCTAACCTGCCAACTGGAAAAACACGTGTTTTCAGTTTTTTCACCAAATCCATAACGGTAGGTCTTCCTAATTCATCGCTGGCAGTGGTTACAACACCTTTGGGCTTATTGAGAAGGATGTATACTTTTTCTGAGATTGGAGAAGAGACTGGTTTGTTATCAATATAAATTTTGTCAGTTTCAGGATTTATTTTAATTCCTAATGGGACAGGATTCCCGTTAACAGTAATCCTACCATCCTGAATAAGTTTTTCAATGGCACGTCTTGAACCAATTCCACATTGGGCGAGGTATTTTTGCAACCGAATCAAGGGACTACTTAAACTCCTTTAGGTCTTCGACACTCGGTAAATCTTGTAAACTGTTTAAACCAAACATGAGTAAAAATTCATCTGTTGTGCGGTAGAGTTTAGGTCTTCCAGGTAATTCTGAGACTCCACACACTTTTATAAGATTCTGTTCTAATAATTGTTCAAAAGCGTGTGTAACTGAAACTCCGCGGATAGCTTCTACTTCAACTCGTGTTATGGGTTGTTTATAAGCAATGATTGCTAATGTCTCTAATAAGGCTGGGGACATTCGTCGTGTGCGTTTTATCTGTAGAAATTTTCGAATAAATGGGGCAAATAAAGGTCGGGTAAGGAGCTGATAGCCACCAGCTATCTCTTTTAAGATATATGGGAGGTTATTATTGTTGTTTATTTCTATCTTTATTTCTTCTAATAGAGATATAACAACTTCGGTGTCAATATCACCGAGGATTTCTGCTATCCGATTTGCGCTGAGTGGCTTGTCACTTACAAATAATAATGCATGAATTGCTTGCTTGGTCTGTTCACGGTCAAGCGATGAGAGGGATTCTTCTTCCTCTGCGATGAATTCATTTGTTCGAGGTTCTAATGAAGTTACATTCTCTATCGGGATAGTATTTTCATCTTTTATTTCTGTCATTGTTTATGTATCCTGAATGATTTTTCACATTGTTCTTCCCACGATATTTACTAAGGGGTTGATTTCTTTCATGAGTTGTTCAAACTTTTCTAATTTAAGGGATTGAGCACCATCTGACAAGGCTTCTGCAGGATTGGGATGAACCTCTACGATAATACCATCAGCTCCTGCTGAAATTGCCGCTTTTGACATAGGAATTACTAAGTCCCATCGTCCGCTTGCATGGCTTGGGTCGATAATTACGGGTAGATGGGAGTATTTTTTGACTACGGGAACTGCCTGAATATCCAAGGTGTTTCGTGTTTCTGTTTCGAAGGTTCGAATTCCACGTTCGCACATAATAACATTAGGATTCCCTTCCGCAATGATATATTCAGCGGACATAAGCCATTCATTAATTGTGGACATCATTCCTCGTTTTAATAATATCGGCTTGTTTAATTTGCCTACAGCACGAAGCAGTCCGTAGTTCTGCATGTTGCGAGCACCAATTTGGATAATATCTGCATAATCTGCAACTACAGGAACTTGTTCTACGGTCATAGCCTCTGTAACAACAGGTAGGTCATACTTTTCGGAAGCCTCTTTTAACAATCGCAAGCCTTCCAATTCCATCCCTTGAAAACTATAAGGGGATGTGCGTGGTTTGTAGGCGCCCCCACGAAGTATATGTGCCCCACATTTTTTTACGAATTCTGCGGTTTGCATAATCTGTTCTCGGGACTCTACCGCACAAGGTCCTGCCATGACACAAAAGGATTTTGGTCCTATTCGAATTTTACCTACCTGAATATTCGTGTCTTCTTTTTTGACTTCTCGACTTGCTAATTTGTAAGGTTTTAAGACGGGCATTACCTTTTCTACATGTGGTAATGCTTCTAATGCTAATACCCCTTGTAGGATGCGTTCATCGCCTATGACTGCTATAACTGTTTTTTCGACACCTTCAAGGACGTGAGGTTTAAGGCCTAATTCCTCGACGCGACTTACAACATAAGCAACATCTTCTGGTTTCCTGCTTGCCATTACAATAATCATATATAAATCCCTTCCGACTTTGTTGTTATAAAAAATCCAAATCTTTTCTATTGATTTTGTATGATTATATCATATTTTTTGTGAGTTGTTTTCACTCGTTTATTGTAATGTGGTATTGGAGGGAACAGGAAGATTCATCTCTGAATGGATATGGACACGGTAATAATGTGCTAATGCGTTGATATATAAAGCCATTGCTTCTAATGATACACTTGTTGAATTTGGGTCTACGTCTTTAGTGTTTGACATATCAAGGTAAGGTGTATCCTGATTCCTTGAAGATGCACGGATACCATACGGAATAATACCTACTAATTTTGAAGGTGCTACTCCTGCCTTTACATAGGGATGTGAGATTGAGGGCAGGTTTTTTTCACCTATACCTTGTATGAAACAAACGCCGAATGGGTTAACCCCTAAAATCCAGTTAATTTGGTCAAAAAATAATTTTTTTGTTGATTCATCTGGCATGAAACGGAATGCTTTTCCTGCTAATTGAGAAATATGCAATAGATAAAGATTTGTTCCTTTTAATACCTGCTCTTTAGGGGTTGTGATACCAAAAAAATCTACCTCTGGGCTCCATTTTATAGGACATATACCGAAGGGGTTTTGATTTGCCTGTTCTATATAAGGTTGTAATGTGTTTTTCAAAGCTTGTATAAGTTCATATGTTTTGCTTTCATAAGTGAAAGTATCATAACGAGGTATGGCTTCTGAGACAGATAAGAGGTCACTCGGAATTTGTGCTTGTATCTGGGGGAGATATTTATCGGGACCTTTTAATTCACTGAGGTAAATGAGAGCTGTGAATAATCCTGGTATTTTTATTCCTCTGTTTAACATGGAATTTGCAATGCGTTCCGTTTTTTCTATGTATAAATTATTATAGGAAGTGGAAGCTAATCCGTAGGAGATATAAGAGAGAGCAGAGACACAGATTTCTTCGTCCTGTGGCGGTTCGACAACTCGTTCCTCTTGAATTGTTGAATTATCTTCTTCTTTCTTTTGCTTTGAAATGATATTTCCCAGTAAACTTCCGTCTTCCTGTATTCGATTTATAATGTATTTTGAACCCCACTCCAATTCTTCGCGGAATAGTTTTTCTAACTCTGTATTTTTTAGAAGTCGCCATTTGCAGATGTTATAACTTTCTGCAAGGTAGTTTAAACAAAGGGCAGTTTTTTGTTTTCCGTAGTCTTCGCCATTATGCCAACCTCCAATGAGTGATTTACCTTCCCATGAATCATCTGTATGGCATGGTTCATGAATGCCTTCGACATCTATCCCACATCGATGAATTCGTATCCCTTCGAGAACTATAGGAATGGTTTTTTCCCAGAGGAGATCTTTTCCAATCATAAATGAGGGACTTAAATATTTTTTATTTTTAACGAAGACACCTATTTTGTAAGTGCCCTCGTCATTAAAGTCTGTAAAATCCCCTCGGTAAAACCATTTTCCCCAGTCGGATTTATATGCACCAATTATTCGTGAAGGATTGCTTAGTGAAATTTTTTGTAGTTGATTTTCTGAACTGTCCAATATATAGGCTTCCATATCATCAGGAACAAAATTTGTCGCAACGATGAATGATTTTGGACAAAGTAGGTCGTATCCTACTTGGTTAACAAATATTTCCACTGACTGAGTTTGTTCTACAATAGCGGTTAGTACAACTTCATCCCACCAAACGGTGCCAGTTGGATTTAGGTCTGATGAAAGTTGGAGATAAAGTGCATTGGATTCAGAAGGGGGTTGTGTCTCTGGAAGAACAAACCGTTTCCAATCAGAATTTGGTGTTTCTATGAGTTTAAATTCTGTTGTGGTTAGTTGCTCTTCGCCTTTCATCCATTGAATTATTGCCTTTGAGGGGAAATTGCCATGATATGAAATACTTCCTGTGATTGATACGATATTGTTAGGAATGGGAATAGGTCCGGTATGGATATTAATGGTTCCTTTTCCGTCTATGCGTAGTGCATTTTTGCCTGATAAATATGTTTCATTGTCCAGTTGAATCTTAGTATTTGCGTCTTCTGGGGAATATTTCCATCCTGATAAAATGGAATCGGTACTGTCTTTTGTCTCAGTAGGTTCGAAGCCCCCATTAGTAATAAGTGACACTGTTTCCCAAACATAATCCTCTTTTTCCGACGGTGATGAATTTGTCTCCTCACAGGGGACAGAGTTAGAAATGAATATTATTATATTTGTTATTATAAGCAATAAAGAGTATCTTTTGTGGAGAAGATGCATATCCTTATTTCCTTATTTATTGGGTTTTATTTTATCTGAAATGGTGGTTCATTCTGTATTTCACTTATGAGATTGTAGGCATGATTTTCTTGTTCTTCTGTACCTGTAATAGCAAACCATAAAGCCCCTTCTGCACCATTAACGCCACCTCCTCCTATTAATTCTGCATCAGCACCTGTTAGAAGTTTTATAGCATCTATTTCTGTAAAAACGTCACCCGGAACAGGGAAAAGTCGAGGACCATTTCCGTAAGCGGTATTTATTTTCACTGCAATTGCGTCAAGATTTCCAGAAATTCGTTTTTCAAGCCCCACAGGGATAATAAGTTTTACCCGACGACCTATCACAGCAGGTATTGTAACCCCAATAGTTCCCCCTTGGGGATGAGCAACAAAAATCCCAGCCCGCCGATTATTAATATCCAGTGCATTCGCCCCTTTGAGAATAATATCATTTTGGCTTAATTGTTGAACCACATCAAAAAGATTTTTACCTCGTTCCCAATTCCCTTTGACAATTACAACATCCCCGATAAAAGAAGACTCATCAGGCAATCTTCCCATATCTGTGAGTGAGTAAAAGGGAGGTAATGTAATCCCTCTAAAAAATCGGTTTTTAGGGAAAGGATCTTCATACCCCAAATACTTTAATATTTCCTCCGCAATGTATCCATTTGTCGTGCCTGCAACAATAACTATCGTGTGTGCATTTATCGCTCTCTGTATTTCCGTATGTCGGACGAGTCCTCTCGCTATGAGCCGTTTACAAGCTGATACAGTTAACACCACTTGCAGCATAAGAAAAGTTCTCCATTTCACATTTGTTTTTGAAATAGGAATAAGTAGTAATATAAATTATAAAACATATTGGGTAAACGAGTATAAACAATAAAAGTTAAGAAATATTTTCAAACGATGAAAGGGATTAATTATGTCAGGATTGCGTATTACAGTTTGGAATGAAGGTGTCCATGAAAAAATCAGTGAAAAAGTACAGAAGGTATATCCAAATTCAATTGGTGGGCAAATTGCCCAATACTTAGAAAAACAGCCGGGTATTGTTTCTGTTCGTTCTGTGCGATTAGATGACCCTGACCAGGGATTATCTGATGAAATTTTAGAAAATACGGATGTAATGACCTGGTGGGGGCATCTGGCTCATGATAAGGTAACAGAAGAAAATGCGGAAAAAGTGCAGAATCGTGTCTTAAATGGGATGGGATTAGTTGTTTTACATTCTGGACACATGTCCAAGCCGTTTCGTCGGCTTATGGGAACAGGGTGCATGCTGAAATGGCGTGAATGGAGAGGTGAAGGAGAACGGGAACGCGTCTGGGTGGTTGACCCCGCACATCCTATAGCTGATGGAATACCTGAATATATTGAATTAGAACGCTCCGAAATGTACGGTGAACATTTTGATATACCCCAACCTGACCAGTTAGTTTTCGTGAGTTGGTACCAAGGAGGGGAAGTATTTCGCAGTGGTTGCTGTTGGCACCGTGGATTGGGAAAGGTCTTTTACTTTAGTCCTGGACATGAAACTTTACCGATTTATTATAACGAACACATATTAAAAGTTATTTATAATGGCGTTTTATGGTGTGCACCAACGAAACCTGTCAATGGTGTTTTACGTGGAAATTTTGATCCACCCCTTGAGAATTTGGGATAAAATACTATGTATAAAAAACATTTCTTCCGTAAGATAACTATGTTTATTGGCATAGTTATCACTTTGCTATGCTTACTTACACAAGCCGATGTTTCCAATACAATAGGACCTCCTCCCTTATGGAAAAAGGCAGAAATATTTCAGCAGGACATGGAAGAACGCTTTTTACTAGAGGGGCAGGCTTTATGTAAGTTAGTATTACCACAAAATGAGCGGGGATTGTCTTATAACATGCCCGACAATGCCTATATGACGGGGATATATGTAGGTACCTTGTCTATGAAATATATGATAACAAAGGATGATAGGGACAAAGAGAAGCTAATACAATCAATTAAAGCCCTGAATTTTCTATGCCGAGCCAGTGGGGTAGACGGTTTGCTGGCTCGTGCTGTAATACCTGCCGATTCTACATGGAAAGACGATGGTATATGGAGACCTACTCCCGATGGGAAATATAAATGGCGAGGCGATGTGAGTAGTGATCAAGTTGATGGCGTTATGTTTGGTTTTTCATGGGCGTATGAAACGATTAGCGATGATTCTATACGGAAAGAAATATCAAAAGATGTAACTGCAATTGTAGATCATATATTAAAAAATGATTTAAAAATTGTTGATGCAGACGGAAAACCTACTACCTGGGGAAAATACTTCCCCCAGTACACAATAATAGAACCCTTAAATGCTTTGTTATGGCTTCAGGCTTTAAAAATAGCCCATCAAGTTTCCGGCGATAGTAAATATGAAAATTTGTATAAAGAATATGCTATTGAAAAGAAATATGCAGAGCGGTCTATTCAGGCGAGAAGAAATCTTGACCCTACGCGAAGAGGCTTTGTGAATCATTCCGATGATGTCCTTTTCTTTTTAGGAATAGAACCCCTGTTGCGATTGGAACAGGAACCACAAATACGAGAATTCTATATCAAATCTTTCAAACACGCTTGGGAAGGTTCTCCCCCTTTTCCGGGATTAAAGCCTGAGGCCAATCCTTTATACTCCTTTCTGTCAGCAAAATATATAGGTGATACCTCAGAAGTAGAAAACGCTATCAAAACACTTACATGGTTTCCCTTTTCGATTAAATGGAATAAAGATACCATTACCAAGTATGAACAACAACATGGTATCCGATTAATCTGGGATGTACAGAGTCCCGAACCCGAGAAAGGGAAACCTATCCCTATTGATAGACGAGAAAATACATGGTCCACATGGGTACAGGACCCATACCTCTCTCCAGGAGACCCTATGGAAGATTTTCCTGTCGAGTATAATGGACATGACTACCTTTTAGGGTATTGGCTCGGTCGATATTATGGTTTTATACCATCTGATAAATAGTGATTTTGTCTTTAACCTCTTAAATAAATTTTCCATTGATTCTTTTTTTAGAGTTTCCATGTGGCAATATTATGATTCTACTTTATGTTATGATAGGGGTAAATAATGTTATATGTGTTGTGAAAAATGTTTCATGTTATATCTATACATTTTTTGATTATTGCTTATATTACGTTGGGGCAAAATGAGCTTCAGCAGTTGGAAACAGACCATAGTGTTGTGTTTTACTCGCCAGAGGATAGGGCACAAGCTGAGTATGCTGGGAAAGTCATTGAGCAAGCATGGGGCGAATATTCACGACGTTTACAAATAGAGAATAACGAAGCGGTGCAGATATGGATTATTCGCGAATCACAAGATTTTAAGGTTAAGTCTGGTGGACGTTCTCCCTTTTTGTTTGGAGGTGTAGCCCATTCAGGAAAAGGGGTTATTATCGTAAAATCACCAAGGTTGCGGAATTGGGGTGAAGATTTTGCTGGGACATTACGACATGAGTTGATGCATGTATTTATTAGTCGGGCTGGTCTGGAAAGTCAGCTTCCATTATGGTTTAACGAGGGACTATCGATGTATGTTGCTAATGAATATTATTGGAGCACAGGACTTCGTATGTCTCAGATAGTATTGACAAATAGACTTATTGAATATCGCTTTTTAGATCGAGAATTAATGTTAGCAAATTCGCCTGACAAAACAAATAGTGCTTATATTCAATCACTATCTATGGTTCAATATTTAGTAAAGACTCTCGGTGATGAGACCTTTTGGAAAATGGTGAATACGTGCAAGGGAGAGCGTTTTGTTAAAGCTTTAAATGATATTGGGGGAATAACGTTAGATGAGTTTTGGTATGGCTACAGAAAATCACTTTGGATTGTTACTATTATGGGGGCGATAGCCACAGGCTCAATTTTTACACCGATTGCTATACTTGCTGTGTTTGTATTTTTATGGGTTTGGCAAAGGAACCGTAAACAACTCCAAGTGTGGGAAGAAGAAGAAATAGAGGAGGAACAATTAGGTATTCGAAGTGTTCCATGGGAACATCTTACACAGGAACCATATGACTGGGAAATGGATAATGATGATGAATAATACTTAGCAAATCTATTTTACAAACTTCTCAAACTATTTTCGGAATAACCGAGACCAAAGCCAATAAATACACCCCTGTTAATTAAATCTTCTAACATATACCCTATTCCAAAAGGAATGTCATCGATTTGTGGATAATTCTTTCTGATAATATTCATCTCAATAGTGGCTACTTTTTCAAATAGAAGTTCAATTGCAGGTTCCTCGTCGAGTAATTGATTAAATAGCAGGCTTTTGGTGTTTGGCTGATAGGGGGCAACGATGTAGTTGTATTCATCCATGAGAGTTGGTATATATTGGATACCTAATCTCATTTGTGGTCTTTTTATATTCAAAAGGTTTTGATACGCAATGTAAATAAGGTAACCTGAGAAAAGGGCATTTGCTATCCCGTCTTTCATTTTTTGTATTTCATAAGGAATCAAATTATTGGTCTCAGGATAAGCCTCTAACATTTTATCCATTAATTGTTCTGTAAAACGGCCAAATCCATGAAACACGCCATCTTCTATTGTTTCTTCTAACAGGCTTGCTTCATCTTTTGGAAGTCGATTTAGCCTGTCCCATTCCTGTGCTATTTGTTTGTATAACAACATATTGAACCTCTTTTCTAAGAATTAATATTCTATGAGAAGTATAGATACGTGTTATCTCATTTATCAAATTCCGAAAATTATTTACCTTGGGACAATTTATATGTGATAGATTTAAGCAGTTTTTCCACCGTCGCAGACAAGAATGGCTCCATTAGTATAACTTGCTGAGTCGGAAGCTAAATAAACTACGGCACCTGCTATTTCATCAGGCTGGGCATGACGTCCTAAGGGTGTGGTTTGCACATATCGTTCGCGGATTTCCTGTGTTTCAACTAACACTGAGGCAAATCGTGTTTCAGTAAGTCCTGGACATACTGCGTTACACCGAATTCCACAGGGACCTAATTCGCGTGCAAGTACTTTAGTGAGCATAATAACCGCTGATTTTGTCATGGAATAGATACCCATG
>JAIWNQ010000025.1 GCA_020216745.1 Candidatus Hydrogenedens sp. | reverse complement strand
GGTTGAAGGGTCAATATGGGGATGATTTCAGGTGGTATGGGGATGTGAAGCGGGAGGACGGAGTAGTTACTATCTGCCCAGCGGTGAAGGATATGCAAGGGATGAGTTACGACCAATCGGCACAGTGGTTGATGGGTGCGGGCTATTTGCCGGATAAGCGAGAGGAGTCGAGGTTAGATGTAGCAGTTGGTCAGGTATTAGGGTCTGACCCTGCCATAGGAACGATTTTACCTGCGGGAAGCAAGGTGGTTCTGATAGTGAGCAAGGCGGGCACGAAGGAGCAGTTGATAGAGGCGTTGAAGTCGGATTTTGGTTCAGTAGATAGCAATGGAGATGGACAGGTGAGTTGGTTGGAGGCGAGTGCCAAATATCCGGGCTTGACGCAGGAGGTATTCAATCAAGTAGATACAAACAGTGACGGAAGCATTAGCAAGTCCGAGGCGGGAATAGCAGGTCAGGAAGGGGAAGGCTCGGTTCAGCCAACAGAAGGGGAAGGGAGTACAGATATATCCCAAACACCACAAGATACATCCAAACAAAGTTGTGGTTGTGGTGGTAAATCATCAGGCAATGATATGTGGTGGAAATATATCTTAGACGTTATTTTATTTGGTATGGTGATAGTTTCTATGAGCGGAATGCGTAGGCGGAGATAAAAAGAGTAATACAAGCATCTTGCTTGTGGCTAAATAGTAGCACAGGCAAGAGTGCCTGTGTGGAATCATCCGTAGGGGCAGACATATATGCGTCTGCTCTAAAGAGTGAATGGCTGAGGCAGGGTGAACAACAGAGGTTTATCTTTGCAATAAAGAAACTTGTTTATTATAAGATGTGATGAGGTAGTATAACTGTTTTTATACACATTAGTTTCGTTTGAGTACTTGTTTATTATCCATTTCTCTCAGTAGTAATGTTAAAGGTACCTTGTTAATTATAGGTGGGACACATTTGTACTGTTTAATTAAAGATAATATGCTAATTCACAAATGTAGAGAAATAAACAAGGAAAATAAATTTTTAAAATTATCTGGGTTAATTTGCATTATTTATGATGTAGGGGAAAGAGTTATAAAGTTACAGTAGGTATGCAAGGTAGTATGTGAAGGGAAACAGAATTTTGCTAACATAACTTAAATTGCCTGTTATCTGCTGGGCTATTTCCTGCACAGGGTTTACGAAAGACAAGGAGGGTAAGTACATAAGACATAATGTGTATACATTTGGATTGTTATTCTTAGTATGTTATTTTATTTGCAAATGGTCTTATTATTCATCCTTTCTTTTTTTTTGTTTTTTTATTGTCCTTATTTTTCTTTTATAATACCTATTTTATGATACTTTGATATGGTTTAATCAGAGGTTTCAAATAGATAATGAGATTTAAACTTAATACAAGGAAGTAAGATATGAATCGACATATGTATGTAGGTTATGTTTTTGTAGTGTTTTTAGTTGCTTTGTCTGGTGTGTCTACTTTTTCGGATGGTCAGGAGTGGATATATAGGGAGTTTACAGAAGCGAAGCCGGAATTTTCTCCTGTGCCTATATGGTGGTGGAGTGGGGGTAAAGTAACGAAAGAAGGGATTACATGGCAATTGCAGGAACTGGTAAAAGGGGGTATTCATAATGCCATTATCTTGAATTTAGCTCCATCAGGTCCGTTGTATGGCAGTGCTCCTGATGACCCATTGTTTCTGACAGATGAATGGTGGGATTTATTTGCATATACACTTCAGGTGGCAAAACAGGTTGGAGTACGAATTTGGTTCTATGACCAACTGGGATTTTCAGGTGCAGGTTTACAGGCACGCGTGGTCCGTGACCATCCGGAATACCGAGGGATTGCCCTTAAACGATTAGTAAAAGAGATAACGGGACCCGGTACAGTAACCATAGAAACACCTGCAGAAGGAAATCCTCTTGCTCTGTTCCGTTCGGAAAAGTTGGTTGAAGAAGTTGTTTCCTCAAATAGTGCACCCAACTGGATTTGGGGGAGTAAAAACACAGAAGACACTCCGCATGTATATTTTCGACGAACTTTTGAATTAACCGAACTGCCTCCAAAAGCAGTTGTAACAATTTCCTGTGATAATGGCTACGAACTTTATATTAACGGAAAACGGATTGGGAATGAATTGGTTTATGATACCGATGGATGGGAAACTGCGGAGGTATTTGATGTTCTACCTTACTTACAAGTAGGTAAAAATGTGATTGCTGTGCATGGGACAAATTTAGGTGGTCCCGGGGGCTTAATTTTCTTATTACGGATGGGGGATAAAGCCCTGTTAAGTGATGATCAATTTCGGACAGCACTGGAAGAAATCCCGAACTGGTTGAATGTAGATTTTAATGATAGTGGCTGGAAATCCGCAGTTGTTATAGGTCCTTCAGGTTGCCAGCCATGGGGTCCTGTAAAAAATATTGATGGGGGAAAAGCACTGCATGCACTTGGAACACCTGTTGTTCGGGTTATCCGTATTCCGATAAATATTTCGGAACGAAATTTTACAATAGAAGTTACGGAAGGAAATTATCAGATGGAACTTTTTTATACAGTCCCTGGGGGGTTCGATTATCATAATCCATCGGCGTGTCACGCACTGCTGGATATACTTCATGGCGAGATAGAACGTCGTTTTCCTGATGAATTAGGCAAAACAATTGCGGGGTCATTCCAGGATGAATTTCCACCTACTCCGCGTTTTTCTTATCTCTTTGTAGATGAATTTAAGAAGCGGAAAGGTTATGATATCCTCGATTATTTGCCGGCCTTGTTTGAGGATGTAATAGACCATTTTGGGAATGAAAATGCACCGAACACGGTAAAAGTTCGCTGTGACTCTGCGGATATATCTGCTACTTTAGCAGAGGAAGCCTTTTTCATCCCGCTGTATCAATGGCATGAAAAGTATGGGATGCTTTGTGGTTATGACCAGACTGTTCGAAATGCAGATCCGTTCCGCGGGGAATCCTATTATGTGGATTACTTCAAAACGATGAGGCATTTCTCTGTTCCGGGCAATGATATGGATGGCGACTGTAAACCCCATCAATCCATAGCAGATTTATATAAGAGACCCCGTGTATGGGCGGAAGTATTCCATTCCAGCGGTTGGGGACAGACTATAGAGGAGATTGCGGTATTATTTCATCCATGGTTACTCAATGGAGCTACTTTGTTCGATCCACATGCTATCTATTATTCGATACATGGTTCGTATTGGGAATGGGCACCTCCTGACACCGGTTGGAGACAACCGTATTTTGTTCATTACAAAACATTGGCAGATTACAATGCCCGCCTTTGCTGGCTTTTATCGCGAGGAAATCATAAGGTAGAAGTGGCGGTTCTTCATCCCGCTACGACGACACATGCATATATAGGCTACCAGATTGACCTACCTACTGCGAAGCACGTAGCGGATACTTACTGGCATGTACAAAATTATCTGCGCAAAAATCATATTGACTATATCATTATGGACGAGGATTCTTTATCTCAAACAGAGGTAACTGCAGAAGGGGTAAAAATTCACGATCTTACCTTTAAATTGTTTATCCTACCTTCTACTCAGTTTTTGCGTTCGACATCTGTAGAAAAGTTATCCCGGTATGCGAGTCTCGGTGGTGGAGTGTATATTTACGGTTTTCCACCGGAGCAAATTTCTGATTTAATACAGGTAAGTGATGAGCAACGCAATGCTCTGTTAACTCTTCGTGAGAAGGGACAGGTTATTTCTGATTTAGAAGGATGGGCAATGCAGTTGCGTTCTACTGCTTATACATCTACAGCGGAATCGGTTTCTGTACTGGAAAGAGATGTAGAGAATAAACCGTTCTATTTTGTTATGTCAGATGAAGGAACACCCGCTACATCGCGAGCACGGTTTGATATCAACAAACGTGCATTGTATGAAACTCCTTCTGCAAAATGTGAGGTAATGCAATTGACTTTAAATCGGGAAGGCATCCCTGAATTCTGGAATGCAATTACAGGTAATGTAGAGACGATCTGGAATTACTCTATCGAAAGTGAAAAAACGAAGGTCGCTGTGGATCTATCTCAAACACCGGCACCGCTTATCAGTGTTCGTAACAAATCTGAACAAGATATGGACGAGATTCAATCTGAGTTGAAAATATTGTCCTGTAAAGAGGAACAGGGACAGATTCAACTAACTGCCATGCCATTCTTTAATAAGGTAAATAGTCAGCCTGTCAGTCAAACTATTCGTGTTCGTAAAGGGGAACAACAACGCGAAACAACTGTGGAAGTTCCACCGACTATAGAAAAGATATATGAAGGTCCTCTTCCATTTCAGTTAATTCCCACTTGTGATAACAAGGATGGCAGTTTCGCATATCCCCCCTCTGAAGGACCTATTCCTGTAGAGACACGGGCGTTCAAAGGGCAGGAAGAAAAGGATAGTAATATAGATTGGCTCAATCCTGATTATGACGATTCTACATGGGAAATGGTGCTTGCTTCATTTGGTCCGCGGGCACGATGGAAAGGACCTTTAACGCTACCTGAAAATACAACTCTGGATAATCTGCAACAGGTTCCGGACCTCGATGGAGAATGGAAAAACAGTGAATATTCCCTGAAATTAGGTATTAATGAGGACCCCGTATTTTCCAGTGCTTTAGGAGGAAAAGGACGAATTCCGGAAGAATTTATTGATTTGGGGAAAGTGAATAAAGGAAAGATTTTCCATATTCAGTGTTTTGTAGAATTACCTCCGGAAGGAGTCCCTGCTGACCAGCGGTTGAATGCAATCCTACGTATCGGTGCTACTGCTAAAAAGAAAGTATTTCTGAATAAAATTCCTGTAGTGGGCGAAGGGAGTGGAGATGAACGAGTGTTCAAGGGGAAAGTGCAGTTATCGTATGGTGTTAATGTTGTAGATGTTTTTGCGGAAAGTATTGTTGATGGTCGGTTGAGGCTTTATATCCATTTTATGCCGGAGAGCGAAGATATTTCCTCGCCGGAATGGATATGGAGCAATACACCCAGCCCAACCGGCAGAACAAAATTTGTACGTACCTTTGAGATTCCAGCAGAGGTTGCATCTGCTAAAATGGTTGTGGCTTTGGGAGATATACACCAGATTTTTATAAATGGACAAAAAATTTCAGACCAGGGGAACTTTGACCCTTACTTTACGAGTCGTGCGGAACAATATGACATCAAACCGTATTTGAAAGTTGGTGAAAATAATATAGAAATAATTGCACGCGATATTGATACCCAAACAGGGCTTTTACTGGATTCGGATATTCAATTAACCGATGGTAAAGAGGTCGTTATTGTGTCTGATGCTAACTTTAAGTGTATTCCTGACCCGATATTTGATGGCCAGGCGGTTCCTGTAAGATTATTACCTCAACCAGCACATGGATATATGGGTGATCCGGCATTACTGCTTATCAAGCAAAGACCCCACCCACTGCCTTTTGCAGGCTGGCTACAAAACCAACCGGAGCCACCAGAACCGTTCAACAAGCTGGTTTTCTTCCCATCAACAGATACACCGGCTCCGTATCGGTTCCGTTTTCTGCTTCCGCCGGGCGCTAAATCTATGACCTTAAAATGTATGGGAAAATTAGAGTGCTGGATTAACGGTTCACAGCTACCTATTGAAGGAGTAGGGCCTATCTATAAGATAACCCTTCCCGAACCCGAATCCCCACGGCGAGTTGCATGTCTGCGAATTGAAACGAAACGAGGCTTCGAAAAAGGCTCTGCCATTTTAGAACCGATTACCTATGAGATGGGAGAAGGAAATATTCCATTAGGTTCCTGGGACGAGTTAGGTTTACTGCATTACTGTGGTGGTATGGAATATCAACTAACAGTAGATGCCCCTGCAGAACCCAATCGAAAGGTATATCTCAATTTAGGTCGTGTTCGTGGCACAGCAGAAGTGTTTGTGAATGGTGTTTCGTGTGGGATACGGGTCTGGCATCCGTATTTATTCGATATTACATCTGCATTAACACAGCCGACTAACGATGTGCGTATCCGTGTCTTTAATACTCTCGGTCCCCACTTTGCTCTCGGGCATCCCAGTGCTCATGTTTATGAAGGGCATACTAAATCTGGTATTTTTGGGCCTATTCGTGTTTTGCAATTGCCTGTGATGGAAGTGAAGTTATAGGTTGTCTAAAAATTAATTTTAGGGAAGAGTTTTGGATGATATGTCGGACGTATCAGACGAGTCGGACGAGTCGAAGGGGTAAATTATTTTGTTTCCTGGGGAATGTTTGTTATAACACGTTCAGATTGTTTTTGTGGTCCATCGGTATGATAAATAACCTGTCCTGTGATAGTTTTATCGCCAGTAGAATCCGCTTTTACATTAACTTCGTAGCTTAGCGTCGTAGGGAATTCAGGTACAGCCACCCAAACAAATTGTAATGTTCCAGTATCTCCTTTTTTTGGGATAATCGGTGGTGCTGAGTTGCTTGTAATTCGCTCAAATTCAAATTGTGGTGGTAACATTTCTACGAGAGCCATGGCTGTTACAGGAGAGGGACCTGAGAAATTGATAGTATCTGTAATCTCTAATTTTGAGTTTGGAGTATATTTTGCTGGTTTAATTTCTCGTGTTAGGGTCATACTTTCCGTGGCTTGTTTTTCAGCGGGAGTTGTGGTGGTGGCTTGTGATTTTGCTGGTTTTTCTTGTGTAGCGTCTGGTTGCATTTCTTCGGATTTTCCTGAAGGTGATGTATCTGCACTTTGTGGTGTTGCTGTGTCTGATGGAACGACAGGTGACTTTACAACTTCTGTTCTCATTTCTCCACCATCTGCACGGTATAGGGTTTGTCCTTGTATTTCTCCGGGTTCTTTAAATTCTTTTGGCACACGTACGCGATAGGTGAATGATGTTGGAAACGATGGAATATTAAACCAAGCGAACTCTAATAATGGTGTTCTCCCTTTGGGCGGGGCTAAATCGGGTTTTGTTCCATCGACAACAGAATCGAAAGCCCATCCTGTTGGTAGGAGTTCTTGAATTCCTAATGCACGGACTGTTTTTGTTCCTTCTTTTTCGAGAATGACAGTAATATCTATAGTACTCTCTGGCTTGGCACCTCCACCTCCTTTAACTTCACGTAGCATTTTGATTTTACAATCAGGTTCACTGATAGGTTCACGGAACTCTGGTGCGGGGACTTTTAAGGGGGGAGTTTTGGGTTGTGTTGTTGAGGCTGATTGTGTAGGAGGTTTTACAGCTGTGGTTGAAGGTACTGTTGTCGTTGTCGTTCGAGGAGGGGTTGGATTTTTTGCCGCCTTAAAAACGATATAGCCTGCAGATAAAAATAAAGCAATTATTAAGGTTATGATAAATCCGATAATTGTTGAGCGTTCCATATTCTTTAACCTCTATATAGTTAAAATACTATCTTTGCTGTTTTGTATTACAAGTATAGTATTTTTGTATTTGCGTATGCGAATTTGTTTAGCGAACAGAAGTTGTTGGCACGAGAGATTGATAACCGTAGTGCATCATTAGATGGTCTAACAAAATACATGCTAAAAATGCTTCTGCGACAGGCCAGACGCGAGCCACAATAGTTGGGTCTCTACGGGTTACCGCTTTGAGTGTTGCGTTTTCTCGGCTTACTTTATCGATGGTTTCCTGATCCTTAGCGATAGTTGGTGTTGGTTTTACTGCGAGCCGTGCAATAATATCCTGTCCTGTGCTTAGCCCTCCTGTAATCCCACCAGCGTTATTACTTTTGAAGATAACTTTCCCATCTTGAACTCGCATCTGGTCGTTACACTCTGAACCTTTCATATCTTTGACTGCATAACCTGCACCTACTTCAACGGCTTTAACTGCACCGATACTTAACATGCGACCTATTTCACCATCCAATTTGCGGAATACAGGCTCTCCTAATCCGACAGGCACTCCTGTTGCAACAACTTCTACTAACCCGCCACTAGAATCACCCTCATCACGGATTTGTAAAATTCGTTTTTCCATTTCAAATGCGGTGTCGACATCTGGGCAATTCATAGTGAAATGGATTCCATATTCTTCGCGAATTTGCTGGACATCTACGACGGGTGCCTGTTCACGAATTTCAAGTAGTTTTTGTTCCAACTCTGCGATGACTGCCATTTTATGTAGGAATCTCATTTGAGGTGTTATTCTGCCTTCTTTGAATACCCAGCGGTATATGGGGTCATATTCCCGCCGAACCATGCGGAAGGTATCTACTTTCTTTTTGGCTTCTTCTAATGGGACATCACTTGCCTTAACACCTGCGGCTTCTTTTACATAAGCGAATACATCAATTCCATGTTGTTTCAATACTTTCTTTGCAACGGCACCTGCTGCCACAATGGTTGAGGTATATCTGCCACTAAAAAATCCTGCTCCAATGGCATCATCCCAAATACCATATTTAATGAATGATGCGTACGAAGCATGCCCAGGACGTGGAGTTCGATTGGTGACCTGGTATTGCTCGATATGCTCTAAATGGCGGTCTACATTGGGGATGAGGATAACAACGGGTGTTCCATTTGTATAACCTGCATTTTGAAAGCCAGGCATAGTATCCGCAGTATTAACCCCACTATAAATAATAGGCACGTCTGCTTCGCGTCGCGGTGATGCTAATTCGCTTTGGCCAGGTTTTCGGACAAGTAATGATTCATATATTTCAGCTTCTTCCAGGAAATAGCCTGGTGGCATACCTTGAATAAATGTGGTTAGACCTTCTTGATAACTCCCACCGGCTACAGAGACCTGAAACATGCTCCCGAGAGTGCAACCCAACATAACTTTCTCCTTTCATGCCAAATTTTAACACTTTAAGTATTTAATTGTGAGTTTATTATTTTGCCAGTAATTTAATAATGTTGTCAAAACATTACAGCACTTAGAATTTACTTTCTAAGAATTTCCAAAAATTTCCTCCAAACCAATTGGAGATATCACGTTTTACATCTGAAGGAGTTACTTTCCATCCTGTAGCTACGATTTTACCATATTGCTCTGTTAGGACTTTTAATAGAATGTTACGGGTATGTTCCCATTTATATATTAC
Source organism: Candidatus Hydrogenedens sp. (assembly GCA_020216745.1). Taxonomy (GTDB): domain Bacteria; phylum Hydrogenedentota; class Hydrogenedentia; order Hydrogenedentales; family Hydrogenedentaceae; genus Hydrogenedens. The sequence goes on along the minus strand of JAIWNQ010000025.1, from coordinate 3,315 downwards.
CTGTTCGAGCACACGGGCATCGGAATGTTGAGGGATGAAGGTTGTGCCTAATAATTCAATCCGCATTGTGGTAATTTCCTCAATTAAACTTGGATTGTTCAAAAACCACCAACATCCGAAGGGCATGAGGTTACGGAATTTACGTGCGGTAACACATGCGGAATGCATATTTTCACGTGATAACATTGTAAACATAAATTTGTTTTGTGGATATTTTTCGCAAAGGTTTTCTATGGGTCGTAGAGACGCCATTCCGACGCTATCCCCTGCCAGTTTTAATTCTGGATTTACACTGCGGGTAACTCCAAGCATAAGTGCTAATGGGATATTGAAGAAGCGTGTTACAGGTAGAATTGCCTGCTCGAGAATAATCCCACGATGACTATGCTCAGGGAAGTCGAACTGCGGAGGTAGAGATACAGCGACATAGACGGGTTTTATCTTTTGTATCCAATCGCTGACGAAGCGACGAATTTCAGATAGGGTTTCTTCTGTGAGATTGGCGTCTACGGAATATCCCAATGACTGAAGTAGTGGGTATGTCTCTATCCATCGCAGAATGAGGGTGTCTAATCGAAGAGAGGTGAGAAACCTTGAATCCAGTTCCATTGATGACATCCAATAATCTCTTTCAATTGGGTCAAATGGGTCATTGGTCATAACCACAGTTTTGAGGTTTGCTACTTGAAACACATGGTTGACATGTTCAGACAATGTTTGTTGAGAGAACCATTCCCGATAGGCATTTAAATCTTTCTCTGTTGTATCAAGTCCAAGCCGATTTAACACGGTGAGCACTCCACGGCATGCTTCGCTAATCGGTGTGCGGTCAATAAATAAGGCTTGCCAGATTAACTGTGCTTGTTCTTTCTTTGACATATTCCAGAAACTGGAATAAGGTATCTCTGTAGTTCTGAAGAATTCCGCTACTAAATAGTGATATGTTAGTAATTCATCTATACCCCATAATAAAAGAGTTCCGAATGATGGTGAGAAGAGATGTGTATGAATATCTGTTATAGGTGTTTCATCGAAAATGGTTTTTATGACTTTTGTTAGTTCATGTGTCTGAAGAGGCTGTTCGTTATGTAGTTGTTCAGACATATTTTAATACTCCTAATATGTGTTCATAATTTGAAAACTTAATATTTTATCTGTTATCGAAGTAAAAATCAAATAACTGTTTTGTTGTCTATTTTCCATAATAGTTCCAAATTTTATATTATATACGATAATGGTTTTTAATCGATAGAAAGAATTCGAATATTTTATAGTTTAGGTGTTTTTAATAAGAATATGCATGAATTAAGTATCATCGAATCCCTAATTGAACAATTGGAACAGATTCAAAAAGAGACGGGAAAAGGTAATATTATTCGGATAGATTTGCGAATAGGTCGTTTGGAACATATAAATCAGGAAACGTTTCGATTTATGTTTGAGCAAGCCAAGGCAGACACATGTGCAGAGCATGCTCATCTGAATCTTATTATTGACCCTTTGAAAATTAAGTGTCGGAGTTGCCATCTGGAATTCGAACCTGATGATGGGATTTGGATTTGCCCTGAATGTGGAGCCATTGGTGGTGAAATTCTCCAAGGGACAGAAGTCATACTTGAGTCGGTTATTTTTGAATAAAATTTGTTATAAGGAATAGTTTATGAAAGTAGATGTAGTGCAAAAAGTGTTAAAGGCTAATGATGATATTGCCAAATTGGTGCGTAGCCGTTTTGATGAACATCATGTATTCTGTATAAACATGATAAGTGCCCCTGGTTCTGGTAAAACGAGTTTGATTGAATCTGCGTTAAAGCATGGGCTTTCGGGTGTCCGATTGGGTGTTATCGAAGGAGACCCTGAGACGACACGAGACGCAGAACGAATCGCAAAATATGAGATACCTGTCGTACAGATTAATACTGCGGGGGGGTGTCACTTAGAATCTCAATTAGTTTTGCAAGCCCTTGATAAATTACCTTTGAGTGAAATCGATTTGCTTATTATTGAAAATGTAGGGAATCTGGTTTGTCCTGTCGGATTTGATTTGGGTGAGAGGGCACGGGTAGCAGTGGTGAGTGTTACAGAAGGACATGATAAACCCTTTAAATATCCAAAGCTGTTTCAAACTGCGAATCTTGTGATATTGAATAAAGTAGATTTGCTTCCGCATGTCCCGTTCGATGTGGATGAATTTACGCAAGGCATTCAGGCTATTCAGCCTGGAGTTCCGATACTTCATGTTTCATGTACTCGGGGTGATGGTGTTGGGGCATGGGTTCAGTGGTTAATAGAAAGGATTTCTGCTGGTACTAAGAATGAAATGTAATTCTGATTGTTCGAGAATTGGTATTCTTGTTAAGGGAGCAGTACAGGGAGTAGGATTTCGTCCATTTGTATATCGTATTGCACATAAACACAATGTGTCGGGTTTTGTTCAGAATCGGCTGGATGGTGTTTATATTGAAGTGCAGGGAGGAAAAGAGACCATAGAAAAGTTTATATCGGATTTACATGCGAAGTATCCGAAGCATGCAAAGATTGAAGACACTAATACTATACAGTTAGAAATTAAGGAGCATGAGGAAGGGTTCCGTATACATGTTAGTGATTTACATGGGATTGTTCGCACACGAATACTTCCTGATATTGCAACATGTCCTGATTGTTTACGAGAAATGAACGATCCCAATGACCGCCGATATCAATACCCATTTATAAATTGTACGCTTTGCGGGCCACGATATACCATTATAAAAAGAATGCCTTATGACCGAGTCAATACTTCAATGGCTCATTTTCAAATGTGTTCTGATTGTCGGAAGGAATATGAAGACCCTTCTAATCGTCGATTTCATGCGGAACCTACTGCCTGTCCTGTCTGTGGACCACATGTTTATTTATGTGATGCTCAGGGAACAACCATCGCTGAGAAGGATGATGCGATAGATAAGACGATTCAAGCTATACGAGAAGGGAATATTGTCGCAATAAAAGGGTTAGGCGGATTTCATCTTGTTGTAGATGCAATGAATGGAGAAGCGGTAAAACAATTGCGTTTGAGGAAACATCGAGAAGAGAAGCCATTTGCTTTGATGTATCCCTCTCTGGAAGAACTTAGGAAAGATTGTATTCTTTCAGAAATAGAAGAGGGGGTACTTACTTCATCCGAATCGCCGATTGTACTTGTAAAGAAACATTATGATAGTTTGCGGATTGCATTAGAGGTTGCTCCAGAGCAAGACCGACATGGCGTTATGCTTCCTTATACACCACTCCATCATATTTTGTTATCTCGATTAAATAGTCCTATTGTTG
>JAIWNQ010000024.1 GCA_020216745.1 Candidatus Hydrogenedens sp. | reverse complement strand
CTACCAGTGGGAATCGTTCTGATGAGCCTATATGCATTGATGAGTATGAGGCTTTAAATGCTCTTTCGGGAATTGCAGATTATTTCCTTGTGCATAATCGTCCTATTTTGCGTCATGTGGATGATTCTATTATCCAGGTAGTATTGGAAAAGCCAGTTGTTTTGCGTCGTGCACGTGGTTATGTCCCACAACCTGTTTATATTTCTGAAGCACATTTTTTTCCTGTGTCTCCGATACTTGCGGTAGGTGCACATCTTAAAAATACGGTGGCAATTTGTTCTGAGAATCAAGTCGTAATTAGCCAGCATTTAGGTGACCTTGAAACGCAAAAGGCAGTTCAAGGATTTTATCAGTCATGTCATATTCTTACTACGCTTGTGGAACAGACACCTGAGTTACTTGTTGCTGATGCTCATCCTGATTATGCCAGTACGTATTGGGCTCAACAGCAAGGGAAACCTATAGTTTATGTTCAGCATCATATTGCCCATGCCCTTTCAGTTATTGCAGAAAAAGGAGTTTCATTGCCTGTGTTTGCAGTATCGTGGGATGGTACGGGTTTTGGATTAGACCATACGGTATGGGGTGGTGAATTTTTCATAATCACGGAAACAGAAGTTCAACGGTGGGGGCATTTTCGGACGTTTCCTTTGCCTGGTGGAGATAAGGCTGTGCGTGAGCCGAGACGTTCTGCGTTAGGTATTCTTTATGAGATATATAGAGAAAATATTTTTCAAATGAGTAATGAAATTGTGTCCCTTGTTATGTCTGCATTTACGGATACAGAATGTAAAGCACTGAAACAGATGCTAAGGAATCGAATAAATACACCTTTAACCAGTAGCGTAGGTAGACTGTTTGACGCAATGGCTATGTTTTTAGGTTTGCGTGCTGTTTGTTCGTATGAGGCACAGTCTGCTATGCAGTTAGAGGTTTTAGCACGAAAAGCAATACCTTATCCCTTACCAGATGTGCCCTTTACACTTCGGAAAGAAGATAATGAAGTACTTATTGACTGGCAACCTATTTTCGAATATGTATTCAATAACATGAAGGAGGTTCCGCCAGAGATATTAGCATTCCATTTTCACCAATATTTGGCACAATATATTCGCAAAGCAGTAGAGATGGTAAATATAAAAAATGTCGTTATTAATGGAGGTTGTTTTCAAAATAGACTATTGCTCGAATATACTTATAATATTCTTTGTGATGATTACAATGTATTTTTTGCGGAACAGATTCCACCTAATGATGGTGGTATTTCGTTAGGGCAAGTGTATTATGCATTGAAATATCATAATATAAATATGGAGAAATGAGAAATATGTGTTTGGCTATTCCTGGAAAAATTATTAGTATTGACCATAGTGACCCGACATTACGTATGGCAAAGGTTCAATTTGGCGGTGTAATCAAGGAAATATCACTTGCTTTAACACCTGAGGCATGTGAAGGTATGTATGTTTTAGTGCATGCTGGGTTGGCTATAAACATAGTTGATGAAGATGAAGCAAAAATGATACTCGCAGAGTTTGAGAATGTGGATGTAAGTGAATCAGAAGGATAAAGGATTGATGAAATACATTGATGAGTATCGAAACCCTGCTATTACGCAACAGATTATCAATGAGATTAAACATACAGTAACGAGAACATGGAATATCATGGAAATCTGTGGTGGTCAGACCCATGCTATTTTAAGGTTTGGGATTGACCTTGCATTATCGCCAGAGATAAATTTAATTCATGGTCCTGGGTGTCCTGTTTGTGTTACGTCTGTTCAGAAAATAGACCAGGCTATCTATATTGCCCAGCAACCCGACACGATTCTTTGTAGTTTTGGTGATATGCTTCGTGTGCCAGGTTCACAAACTTCGCTCCTATCTGTGCGTGGTCGGGGATGTTCAGTTCAGACAGTATATTCGCCGTTAGATACTATCCGAATTGCAGTTCAAAATCCGAATAAGGAAGTGGTGTTTTTTGCAGTGGGTTTTGAGACCACAGCACCAGCCAATGCTATGGCGGTTAAGAAAGCGAAGGAACTGAGTTTGAAAAATGTATCTTTACTTTGTGCTCAAGTATTAGTGCCACCTGCTATGGTAGCCTTACTGTCTGACCCTTATTGTCAGATTCATGGGTTTTTATCTGCTGGACATGTTTGTACGGTTATGGGATACCATGAATATGAACCAATAGCAGAGACATATAAGACGCCCATTGTTGTTACTGGTTTTGAGCCTGTTGACCTATTATTAGGGATAAAGAAATGTGTGCAATTGCTTGAACAAGGTAAGTATGAGGTACAAAATGCCTATCCTCGGGCAGTAAAAAGAGAGGGAAATATTCCAGCCCAGAGATTAATTCATGAAGTTTTTCAGCCTTGTGACCAGCATTGGCGAGGTTTGGGGGTTATTCCTAACAGCGGTTTAAAGTTGAGACCAGAGTATGCTGAATATGATGCAGAGACAAAGTTTGACCTCTCTAAAAATGAAGGTTTGGAACATGTATCTATATGTATTGCAGGGGAAATATTACAGGGTAAGAAGAAACCTATTGAATGTCCTGCATTTGCAAAGCAATGCACACCTGAGAATCCATTAGGTGCTCCCATGGTATCTAATGAAGGTGCTTGCTCTGCTTATTATCAATATACAAGGCATAATAATGCACAACAGTAAATAAAGGGAAAAATATGGATAACAATTTTAAACAGCCATTATCATGGGGATGTCCGATTGACCGAGTTGAATATGGCAAAATTGTGTTGGCTCATGGTGGAGGAGGGACTCTTATGCATCAGCTTATTAAACATGTTTTTGAACCTGCGTTTGCTAATCCCTTCCTACAGCAACACCATGATTCGACTATTTTAGATATGGATGGGATTCATCTCGCATTTACAACGGATTCTTTTGTTGTAAAGCCGTTGTTTTTTCCAGGGGGAAACATCGGGAAATTGGCAATTTGTGGCACAGTTAATGACCTTGCTATGGCTGGTGCCTGTCCTATGTATATTAGTGTAGGATTTATTTTGGAAGAAGGACTGGATATAAGGACACTTCAGAAGATTGTTGATACGATGAAATATGAAGCGGACTGTGCTGGTGTGAGTATTGTGACAGGTGACACTAAGGTTATTGAGGGCAAATCTGGGGATGGAATGTATATAAATACCAGTGGGATTGGCATTGTTCGTCAGGAACCACCACCATCTCCGTTTCAAATCCAGCCAGGAGACCATATCCTTATCAATGGTGATATTGGCAGACATGGTTTGGCGGTATTGAGTGCACGCGAAGAGATTCATTTTGAACCGCCATTAGAAAGTGATTGTGCCTCTCTTGGAACGATTATACTTGCAATGTTTGAGAATAATATCCCAGTACATTGTCTCAGGGATTGTACTCGTGGGGGGATAGCCTCCGCACTAAATGAACTTGCTCAAGATAGCCAGCTAACCTTTATTATTGATGAAAATCAAGTCCCAATCCGTGATGATGTTCGAGGTGCCTGTGAGATATTAGGACTTAATCCTTTTTATGTTGCGAATGAAGGGCGATTTATTGCATTTATACCACAGGAATTTGTTTCTGAAACATTACAGTTATGGAAAGACCTTGAGCCTGAATCCATCCCGAAGGACATAGGTGTTGTTGTTGATAATCGTAATACACCTGTTATCCTGAAAAATACGATAGGAATAGAAGTTTCTTTGCCTATGCTTAGTGGTGAACAACTTCCACGGATATGTTGAAAGATTAAAGAATTTTACTTGCTTTTTACGAATTTTTATGGCATAATGTAATTAGGGAAAATTGAATATTAAGGGAGAGTCTAAGAGAGACAACCCCTGATGAGTTTTGCGGGAACTGCCGTAAGAGTTTCGAGACAAGTCCTGAGTAGGACTGTTCGGGCTGAGTGTATAGCCCGCTAATAACCAGCGAAACCAGGCAGGTCCCGCTCTTTTTTTGTTTATGAATACGATTCCCATTTTGTAGGTTTATTGTTTATTCCTATCATTAAAGGGGTTTATAATTAAGACAAGACCTTCATGGAGGAGATTTTTCATGAGTATTCAATTTGAGAAAGTAAAAAAAGATGTTCTCCCCCCTGAGAGTGAACTTTTATATAAAGAAGTCCAGAAGTTTACACAATGGTGGCTTTGGTTGATTATAGGTGGTGCGGTATTATTTCAAATAGTAGTTATTGGAAATGCAATTGTAACCCAATTAATTTTTGGTCAACCCTGGGGGGATAAACCTATGTCAGATGTAGGTTTGATTTTTTTTGTTTTGTGGGTTACGTTCGTTTTTTCGTTTGTTATAGCCCTTTTTTTGGTGCTTCGGCTTGAAACTTGTGTTTATTTAGATGGGATATATATTCGGTATTTTCCATTTCATTATAAATATCGTAAGATTTCATGGGATAAGTTAGATGAAATTGTTGGAAAGAAATACCATCCTGTTATAGAATACGGAGGTTGGGGTATTCGTTGGAACTTTAGGTCGTGGGCATATACGGTGAGTGGAAACACGTGTGTAGAATTAAGGAAAGGAAAGTATAAAATTGTGATAGGAACCAAAAAATTGGACGAGATATTACCTGCTCTTGACAAAGCACAAAATCTTTATATGGCACAAAGTTATATGAGTTAACTTATCTATTATCGGAGGAGATGTATGGGTTTAAGGTTTAATAGTTTTTTAGGGTTGGTTGTCTTTTTTTTAGTAGCATTTTTGTTGAGTGAGAATAGAAAAAATATCCGCTGGAATGTTGTAGTATGGGGTTTTGGTCTTCAATTCTTTTTTGCTCTGTTATTATTACGAGCGGATTGGTTGGTACTGGTTCCCAATGGAGTATTAAATGGTATTGACAGTATATTGGGAACAGATTTTTTCCCTACCATATCGCCACGTATTGGAATTTATCTTTTTGAATGGATAAAGAAAGGGTTTGATTTGATAACCGAAGCCAGTGGTGCAGGAGCACAATTTTTGTTCGGTAGTCTTACTGAGTTTTTTATTTTAGATAAAGCCATGGTTCAGAATGCAGAAGGTCAACTTGTACCTACCCAACCGTTTGTTGTAAGTGCAGTTGTGGCGTTTAAGGTGTTACCAGTTATTATTTTTGTTTCAGCATGTTCTGCTATCTTACAGCATTTAGGGATAATCCAGAAAATCGTAAAAGGTCTGGCATGGCTTATGCAGAAATCGATGAAGACATCAGGGGCAGAAACATTTACCACAGGATTGCTTGTATTTTTAGGAATTGAATCAATGAGTGCAGTACGTGGATATATTGAGAACATGACTCGTTCGGAGTTATTCACCATCATGACTGCATTTTTAGCGACTATTGCTGTAAGTGTAATGGTAGCATACGCAAATTTTGGAGCAGAGCCTGGGCATCTCATAACCGCTTCTATTATGAGTGCACCCTCTGCGATTGCATTTGCAAAGATACTTATTCCAGAGACGGAGACACCACGAACTACTGATGTTAAATCTGTGGATGTTCCAATAGAGACACAAAATATTTTTGATGCGGCTTCGCAAGGTGCGAGTATAGGATTAACTATGGCGTTAAATGTTGGGGCGTTACTTATTGTATTCGTCGGCTTGATTCATCTTTGCGATACTATTACCGTGAGTGTAACAGGTAAAACTCTCAGTCATCTGTTAAGTTACTTGTTTTTACCTTTTGCTTACCTGATGGGCGTTCAAACAAAGGACATCAGTGTTATGTCAGAACTATTGGCGGTTAAATCTGTGTTCAATGAATTTCTGGCTTATCAGCGATTTCAGGTATTAATAGAAAACAATATGGTTACACATCGGACTTTAGTGATAGCAACTTATGCTCTTTGTGGTTTTGCGAATCCAGGGAGTTTGGGAATTATGATTGGAGGGATTTCTGCATTAGCACCGCAACGTCGTGCAGAAATTGCAACAATGAGTATCAAAGCGTTTATTGCAGGCACACTGGCTTGTTTTTCAACCGCATGTATTGCAGGAATTATTTCTTCTTAATGATGGTTAGTTATAAAACAAATATTAATAGGTAGGGTTTCATAGTGATGTTAAAGAAAAAGAAAACGCCAAGAGTATTAACTATAGCAGGTAGTGATTCAGGTGGTGGTGCAGGCATTCAGGCAGATTTAAAAACAATTTCAGCATTGAATTGTTATGGAATGTCTGCAATTACAGCAATTACTGCCCAGAATACGATTGGAGTGTCTGCGGTACATCCAATTCCTCCTGATATTGTAAAAGAACAAATTGAAGTAGTGATGCAGGATATTGGTGCAGATGCGATAAAAACAGGCATGCTTTGGGGAAGTGACACAATTCGGGCAATACATGATGCGTTAAGTTCCTTTTCGGACTTCTATCTCGTTATAGACCCTGTGCTTGTGGCAAAAAGTGGTGATTTATTATTACAAAGAGAGGCATTAGAAACACTTCTGGAACTCCTTGTTCCGCAAGCATGGATTATTACTCCAAACTTGCCAGAATTGAGAGAACTTACGGGTATAGAGCCCGAAAATGAAGAATCATTACTTCGTTCTGCGGAAGTACTTTTGGAAAGAGGAGCACGGTATGTGTTAGTTAAAGGGGGGCACGCTAACGGAAAAATAGTAACGGATTGGTTGATTTCGAACGATGGGAACGTTAATCATTTTTCATCTCAGCGAATTGATACAAAAAACACTCATGGCACGGGTTGTACACTTTCCAGTGCTATTGCGTGTTATCTTGCTCACGGCTTGCCAACTATAACTGCAGTAGAACGTGCTATACAATTTGTCCACAAAGCGATAGAAACAGCCCCATCATTAGGACATGGACATGGACCTTTAAATCACCTCTGGCGAAACAAACCGATTTGATAATTCTTTAGATTATTTATATCAAATTTGACTTATTTTATTTCTATAGTTATAATAGTGAAAAGATGTTCAGTATGGCTGTTAATTGAGGTGATATGATATGTCTGAACGTGAACTTACACAACGGCAAAAAGAGGTGCTGGATTGTATCCACGATTTTCAGGAACGGATGAATTATTCCCCTTCAATTTTAGAGATATGCGAACGGTTAAAAATTCGGTCGACAAATGGGGTAGCGGGGCATATACGTGCTTTGATACGGAAGGGATATTTAGAACGTTCGTCTAAGGCACGAACATTAAAATTAACACCTAAAGCCCAATGGTTTCTGGAACCCTCCAAAACACGAATGGTACCTTTGTTAGGCAGAATTCCCGCTGGTTTTCCTGTTTCTGTGGAGGCAAATATTGAAAAACTTATCCCTCTGGGGTTTGAACGGAAAACAGATGGGGTCTATGCTTTACGAGTAACTGGTGAGAGTATGATTGAGGATGGGATATTCGAGGGTGATATTATTTTTGTGGATTCTAAAAAGCAACCTTGTAAAGGTGATATTGTAGTAGCATTAGTGGATGGCGAGGTTACAGTAAAAAGATTTTTCCCCGAAGGGAAATATGTTGAACTTCGACCAGCCAATAGGAAAATGAAACCGATTCGTGTTCCTTCCCATAGACTTCTACTACAAGGGGTTGTTATTGGCTTACAACGGAATTACGATTAGTATCTCTAATTAAAACATTTTTGACATTTATTTCTTTCCTTTTATGAAACTAATACAGGGGAAAGACTGTCTTTATTTCAAATTCACTAATAATTAATTTACCTTAGGATTGTGGCAATGGAAGGATTGTCAAGAAGAAGTTTTAGCGGTTTTAATGTTATAGCAGTTATAATTCTTTTTTTATGGGGGTTATATTCTATTTATGATTGCTGGTCTCCTCCTGTAGTTCCTGCAGATGCTCCACAGGATAAATTTTCAGCAGAGCGTGCTATAAAACTTCTGGAATACCCGACGACGATGATACACCCCTTTGGTTCGCAGGAAGATGCAAAGGTTCGAGAATATCTTGTTCAGAAACTTCGACTGTTAGGAGTAGAACCTGAGGTATATACAGGGTATGTGGAGCATTCGTCAAAACATGGTTATAATAGTGTGGAACGAGTAGATAGTGTTATGGTTGTATTGCCAGGCTATGCTCCGACACGGTCTATTCTACTAATGGGGCATTACGATTCTACACCTTATGGGGTAGGCTGTGCGGATGATGGTTCTGCGGTGGCGACAATGTATGAAACCTTGCGGGCTTTGCTACACAGTGCACCATTAAGAAACGATGTCATTTTCCTTTTTACAGATGGTGAAGAAGCTGGACTTTTAGGTCCAAAAGCGTTTTTAAAACATCCTCTTTTTGAAACGATCGGTTTGTGTTTAAATTTTGAAGCACGGGGACATTACGGTCCATCTATGATGTTCCAGATGAGTAATAATAACTCCTGGCTAATACAAGAATTTGCTAAAGTGGTTCCTTATCCCCGTGCCAGTTCGATGATGTTTGAAGTTGCGGGGAAAATGCCGACAAGTACAGATTATTATGTTCTGAAACCTAAAGGTGTTCCAGGGTTCGATTTCGCATTTGTCGGGGGTATTCGTTATTACCACACTCCTAATGATAATATTAACCATATTTCTCTTCGTTCTTTACAACACCATGGAGAATATGCTTTACCTTTGGTAAAACATTTTGGTAATCTTGATTTATCTCACTTAAAAATTGGTTATCCCTTTGAAGAGCCTATAAATAATAGTATCTATTTTCCGTTGCCTGGTAACCGATTGATAACCTACTCAGAGAAATGGATATTACCCTTATTAATTATGGCAATTATATTCTACCTCGTTATGCTTTTTTTTATGCGGTTGTTCTGGGGAATTCGAATTCGAGATGTCATTATAAATTTCGTGCGAAATGTGGTACATACCTTATTAATAATTGGTTTACTCGGTGGTTTAATAGGATTGACGTTCCTTGTATATAAGCATTACATTGTTTATTATGAACTTACTTACTTTGTTGTAGGTTTATTAACAACGTTAGGGTTGTTTCTTATCTTTTTGCCTGTTATTTTTGCACGGTTTGACCCCCATGTATTTTTTGCATCAGCATTATTGCCATGGCTTGGTTTGTCCATATATTCCAGCATAGCGACACCCACTGCGAGTTATATCGCTGTATGGATATTGCTTATAGGAAGTGTCTGTGGAATTATTTGTTGTTTCCCCTATATCCCCCAGAAATGGCAACGGAGTTTTGTTTGGCTCTCTTTCTGGACACTAATACCGACACTTGTAACTATGTATTTCGTTGCTCCATTTCTTATTTTAGGTGTTCAAACCCTTACCCCGATATTTATTCCACTATTAATGATATTTCTCATTCTTATCCTTTATCAGTCTGTAGGGATTGTGCAGAATTTTGTTCAGGATAAGAAGACCTGCTATCGTTGGGGGCTGGTTTTGTTAATAGCAGGGCTTCTTGTGTATGCATACCCTATGTTATTCTTCCGTTTTACAAAGGAAACTCCTAAAACAAATCATTTATGTTATGGATTAGATTGGGATACGGGAAAAGCATGGTGGATGTCACGTGATGTAGAATTAGATGAATGGACAGAACAGTTTTTCAAGGAAGATGTACAATTTAAAAGACCTGAACCATTTACGGGTGATAATATTATAATTCGCTTTGCTGAAGCACCTATTGCAAGTTATCCACAGCCTCTTTTATCCGTATTGGAAGATAAGACAGAGGGAGATGTTCGGCACCTCAAGATTTCTGTGGTTTCATTGAGGAAGTCAGTAGAGATGCACCTTACATTGAGAGGTGAGTTGGAGGTTTTGTCAGCGAAAGTAAATGGTAAGGACTTTGAACGTTCAGAAGGGAAAACTATTCAGGATTGGCATTTTAATTATCGTGGTTTCCCTGGGGAAAATGGACTTACCTTAGAATGGAGGTTAAAACATAAACAGCCGTTGACCCTCGAAGTTATCGAGAAAAGTTATGTAATACCCCCTATTGCGGGAATTGAAATGTCTCCACGACCTGATTA
>JAIWNQ010000023.1 GCA_020216745.1 Candidatus Hydrogenedens sp. | reverse complement strand
TATGATTGCGGAACCGAATACTGTTGAGTGGTGGAAACCCTTCCGAAGTAATGCTATTTATACTCGAAAAATCTTTGCTCTTAATTAAAAAATTTTATGATAAATAGTATTTTTGTCTGATGAAATGAAAAGTAGCACAGGTATTTTGCCTACAATGTAGGTTTTAGTCCTGTGCTACTTTGTTTTATGCTTTACTTGTTAATTTCCTGCTCCTACGATTGCGGGAGGATGGAAGAAGAGTAAGAAAGCAATTGCACAAGCAACTGTTAATACACAGGGTATCAAGAAAATTGGACGCCATTTGAAATTTCCCTCAGCATCCTTGAAGAAGTCTAATATAATTCCTGTAAATTGTGTGCCTATGAAGTTGCCCAATCCTAATGTTGCAACTGCAATAAGAGCCTGAGCAGAAGCACGAATATCTGGTGGGGCTACTCTATCTACGAACATTTGACCTGCAAAGAAGAAGAAGGTGTAGCCAATACCATGGAACGATAGAGAAGCAATGACCAGCCATACAGGTTTCATCATTGCAAAAATGACATAACGTAAGGGCCAGGCAATTACACCAATCACCAGAACCCATTGAATCCCTAATTTTGCCATTGCAAGAGGAAGAAGTACTGCCATACCAACTATTTCAGCAATCTGGGCTATTGTCATAATGGCTGGAACATTGGAACTACGGACACCGATATCTTGCAGGAATGGTGCGGTAGGTACATAGTAGAATTGCAATTCTGTAGTTACTATGAAAGAGATAATTAAGAAAACAAGGAAATACGGCTCTTTCATTAATTGGAATGCTTCTAAGAACGCTAAAGGATTTCCTGGTTTGTCTGGTGGTGGGGTATGAGGTAAAGTAAAGCAGTATAAACCTAAAATGACGGACATAATCCCAGCAATTAAGAGGCAGTCAGAATATTTTTTATTGCTTTCTGCTCCTGCCATATTCCGCATTACAGTTAGTAACCAACCCGCGGCTATCCAGCCAATAGTTCCCCAAACACGAATTCGTGGAGCGACTACGTCTGGATTTGTAATGTTACTGAACATGAGAGAATTTACCAGTGCTAACGTGGGGGCATAAAGTAATGAATAGATAAACATTAAAATTAACAATGGCGTAAACTTACGTTGATAGGCGGCATATAACAGACAGATACCACCGATAAGATGGACTCCCCCAAGGAAATATTCAGTGGCAAGATAACGGTCTGCGATTTGCCCACCTAAAAATGGTGAGATGATACATGCAAGCCATAAAGTTGCATATATCCAACCTGTTTGTTTGCCAGATAATTTTAAATCGTTAATTAGATACGATGCTAACACGGGTGCCCATGCTCCCCAAACGGCGAATTCAAGAAACATCATGGCACTTAAACGTAAATACAAGACGGTATCAATTCCCACGGTTCCATCTCCTTATATTGAGGGTTATTATTTTTTGAGAGTAATTACCTCAAACGTTGCGACTTTATCATATCATATTTGAAAAGGATTTTTTAAAATAGTAAACTTAATATTAAACATTTGAACTAAAAGGGAAAATAAAAGCCATTATGAACTATTTGCTCAAAGAATTGATAAAGGAAACTTATCCACCGCGTCTTATTGCCTGTTCTGGAAAGGGTTTTTCTCAAAGAGATATTGTAGAGGCGGAGAAGTATGGAGCCATAGCCTTTGAACTGCGGTTTGATTTACTTCAAAAAGAATATACATCGGAGTTTGAAAAAATTCTCACCAAGAATTTAGCCACTTTAGATGGTAAAAAAATCGTAATAACCGCTCGCTCGAAGAGAGAAGGTGGATTTTTTAGTGGAACCAAGAAGGAGAGAGAGTCGCTATATTTAAGATATTTGAAGCATGTGTTTGCAGTTGATATTGAACTTGCTGAGCTATCTCAGCATGAGAAACTATTGGATAATGTTAAACAAGAAGGGAAACTTATCATCGGCTCATATCATAATTTTAAGACTGTGCCTCCTCTGAAAAAATTACATCAGCTTGTAACCATTGGTAAAAAATATCAAGTGGATATAGTTAAGATAGCTGGATATGCAGACCATCCAAAGCAATTATTGCCACTATTGCAGTTCCAATGTGAAGGAGAAATGCCTCTTTCGCTGATGACGATGGGGAAAACAGCATTATTCTCGCGTGTTCTTTTTGCGAATATCGGATCTGTTTTTACGTATTCAGCAATAGGCACACCAACTGCACCTAACCAGCCTACTTGCAAGCAAATTTACAAATACACTAAAATGTTTTTCCCAGAAAAGGAACAAGTTGTTGGGAAGGTATTAAATAAAACAAATATACTAAATGAGGGTTAACAACATTATGCAAAAAGCGGTTATTATTCAATCCAATGGTACTGGCAAGTATGACCTTGAAAATTTGCTGAGGCAGGGGTGGAAAGTAGTCTCTGTCACTGCTAACAATAGCCACAGTTATAATGATTTTCTAATTATTCTCGAAAAGAAAGAGGACGATAAGACTGAAAAGCCTGAAAATTAATTCAGGGTAGATGTGCCTAAACATATTTAAGAAGTGTGATGAAGAGTCTTTTCTGCGGATTTGACGGTGTTTTTCATAAGCATCGCAATAGTCATAGGACCTACGCCACCAGGGACAGGGGTAATAGCTCGTGCTTTTTTAGATACACTTGGGAAATGGACGTCACCTACGAGGCGATAGCCTGACTTTTTGGTATTGTCTGGTATGCGATTCATGCCTACATCAATTACAACACATCCATCTCTTACCATTCTGCCTTGAATAAACTCTGGAACGCCCATAGCAGCAACAAGGATGTCAGCAGTCTTGGTTATTTGTGCTAAGTTTTTTGTTCGTGAATGACAAATTGTGACAGTCGCATCTGCCCCCACAGATTTCTGTACGAGCAAAGCTGCTAAGGGTTTCCCTACAATATTGGAACGACCAACAATAACGACATGTCTTCCCTGAATGTTGTATCCATAACGGAGAAGTAACTCCTGAATACCTGCAGGTGTGCAGGCAACAAAGCAATCCTGTCCATTTAGTAACTTTCCTTTATTTACAGGATGAAAACCATCTACATCTTTATTAGGGTCAACAGCGTTCAGAATTTTTTCTTCATCAATATGTTTTGGAACAGGGCTTTGTATTAATATCCCGTGCACTGCATTATCACGGTTTAGTTTATCTATTAATTCGAGTAATTCTGTTTCTGTTGTTTCTTTAGGCAAATCATAAGCGAAAGACTGAATTCCTAATTCCTCACATGTTTTTCGTTTATTTCGAACGTAAATCTGACTTGCAGGGTTATCACCTACAAGTACAACTGCAAGACCGGGCATAATACCTTTTTCTTTGAGTTCTAACACTTTTTGTTTTAATTCCGCCTTGATTTTTTCTGCGAGTTTAACGCCATCTAATAATTTTGGTTTTCTCGGTGTCGGCATACTCTAACCCTTATCTTATTATTCATTTAGAAATAGGCTTGACGACATTTAATTCTTTTGCCGCTTTTACTTCATCCAGCCGTTGAACTGGAGTTGTTATAGGTGCTTTATGTAATTCTTCGGGCGACACTTTGGCTAATTTTGCGAGTTCCAACATAGTGTCACAAAATTGGTCGAGTGTTTCTTTGGTCTCTGTTTCAGTTGGTTCAATCATCATGGCTTCTTTTACGGTGAGTGGAAAATAGATAGTTGGGGCGTGAAATCCTCTATCGAGAAGGGCTTTTGCAAAATCTAAGGCTCGCACATTAACGTCGTGAAATGGACTGGCATTAAGTACGCATTCATGCATACATAATCGGTCAAAGGCAGGTGGAAAAACAGAACGAAGTCGAGCCAGAATATAGTTTGCATTTAATACCGCATTACGGCTGACTTCTCGCAATCCTTCATCTCCTTGCATAAGGATGTAAACATAGGCTCGAACTGCTACAAGGAAATGTCCCAGGAAAGATGAAACCTTACCGATACTATTGCTTGGATATTCAAGGCTGTATTTTGAATCACTTGTTTTGACAACTCTTGGTTCGGGGAGAAAATCTAACAGACGTTCATTAACCCCAACAGGACCTGAACCGGGTCCGCCCATCCCATGAGGTGTTGCAAATGTCTTATGCAAATTAAAGTGCATCACATCAAAACCTAAATCACCGGGGCGACACTTACCTATGATTGCATTTAAGTTGGCGCCATCATAATAAAGCAAAGCATCGTGTTGATGAGCCAATCGAGCAATTTCTGTTATATCTTTTTCAAACAGCCCATGGGTATTTGGGCAGGTTAGCATGATACCCGCAACCTCATCGTTTATAGCCTTTCGGAAGTTATCCAAATCCAAAGTTCCTTGCTCGTTTGATTGAATTTCCTGTACCTGAAATCCTGCAATAACAGCACTGGCTGGATTAGTGCCGTGGGCTGAATCAGGGATAAGTATTGTTTTTTTATGATGATTGCCATGTTTTTTATGATAGGCGGATATAATAAGAACCCCTGTCAGTTCACCATGGGCACCAGCCATCGGTTGTAAGGATACCGCTTTCATTCCAGAAATTTCACTTAGAAGTCGTTCAGTTTCGTAAACTATTTCTAACGCTCCCTGAATACAGTCATAATATACTGGAGAAGAAGTCAATTGAGGATGAAGTTGTGTAAAACCATCAAAAGCAGAGACGATATCTGCTATTTTAGGATTATATTTCATTGTACAGGAACCGAGCGGATAAAAATGAGTATCAATTCCCATATTCCGCCGTGATAAATGCGTGAAATGTCGGACTACATCTAATTCAGATACCTCTGGTAATTCTGCCAATTTTTGTCTTCGAAATTCACTGGGGAACTCTTTTTCGGGGACATCACATTTCCCTAAAGAAAATGCCTGCCGATGATTGCATTTTTCATATATTAGTTTCATATATACTACTCCTTTGTAAGCACTTTACGAAGTGCCTCTACAAACAGGTCTAATTCAATCCGTGTTCTTTTTTCTGTAACTGCAATTAGTATATCTCCAACCTCTCCATAGACATTGCCATTGACATCTTTACGTGGCGATGTCAATTTACAACTTTCGAAAAATGATTTTAAGGGGATACCCGCCAAAATATTTTGTTCTTTTAATTGTTCAATAGCTTTTTCGGCTGGCATCGGCAAACGGACTACAAATTCATTAAAAGTTAATGATGAATTTACGACGGGTACAAATTTAGATAATTCCTGCTTTAGATACTCAGATTTCCAATAGCAGTGTTTCGCAATTTCTGTTAGCCCATGTTTGCCGACCTCACATAGATAAATTAAAGCACGAAGTGCACACCATGCTTGATTGGAGCATATATTTGACATTGCTTTTTCTCGGCGAATATGTTGTTCTCGGGCTTGGAGTGTTAAGACGAAGCCTCGATTTCCCTGTTTGTCGACAGTCATGGCAGTAATTCGACCAGGCATCTTGCGAATGTATTCTTTCCGTGTAGCAAATAATCCTAAATAGGGGCCTCCGAAACCGAGTGGTAGTCCTAAGCCTTGTCCTTCACCAATGGCAATATCAGCGCCCATTTCTCCAGGGGTTTTCATGATGCCAAGAGCAATCGGATAGAACTGAACCACTAAAAGTGTTCCAGCCTCATGACATTGTTTAGCGAGTTCAGAAAAATCATGCATATTTCCGAAAAAATCAGGAGTTGCCCCTATTACACAGGCACAGTCTTTCGGTTGTTTACTGTATTCAATCTCTAAATCAAGATTTGCGGTATGTGTTCGTAGCATTTGCTCATAAATAGGGTTTAAGCCATCTAAAATGTGTATTTTTCTTCTACCTGTAATTCGCACTGCCATGGTGACTGCCTCAAAAAGAGCTGTGCCACCATCATAAAGAGAAGCATTTGCCACTTCCATATCTGTCAGTCGGCATAAGGCTGTTTGATATTCATATATTGCTTGTAATGTACCTTGGGCACATTCTGGCTGATATGGAGTATATGCGGTCAAAAACTCACCACGTTGCGAGAGGCTATCAACTACAGCAGGGATATAATGGTCGTATATGCCACCACCGAGAAATGAAATGGTATTTGTCTGATTTCTACCACTTAGTCTTTTTAGAAATTGATATGCCTCAGGCTCAGAAATTCCTTTGGGAATATTCCATGATTTTAACTGTAACTCCTGTGGAATGTCCTGAAATAACTCCTCTATTGTTTGCACACCAATTATTTGGAGCATGTGCTGAATATCTTCTTCTGTTGATGGTACCCATGTCATAATGTTTTATTCCTCAAAAAAATGTTTGTGTTTTCTCTCGTAAAAACCAAAAATCCATTTTCAAAAATACGATTCCTCTTGCCCAAAATAAAATGTTTTTATACCAGAAATGTTATAGTGATTTTAGATATTTCTCGTAGGCTTCTCGATTCATTAGACGTCGATATTGGCTTATATCAATATCATCCATCTTAAAACACCAGCCCCTACCATAAGGGTCTAAATTGATAAGTTCTGGCTCTCCCTCTAATGCTTCATTGACTTCTACGATAATGCCTGTGACAGGGGCATAAATATCTTCTGCCGCCTTTACTGATTCAACCTGAGCGACTGGGTCTTTCTGTCGAACATGTCTTCCTACCTCTGGTAGTTCAACGTAAGTAACATCGCCCAATTGCTCTTGAGCATATTCGGAGATGCCTACCACATACAAACCATCTTCTTCCCCTATCCATTCATGATTTTCAGTATAACGAACATCCTCTGGATACATAGCATGTTCTCCTTTAATAATATGGGGCTGTTATTAAATTTTTACTACTACTTAACATACATAATATTTATAAGACCTTTCTTCGTGCAGTTCCGTTCTGATAAATTGGTACGTCACAAACATCAATTTCCAAATAACGACCTATGATTTGTAATTTTGTTCCAGAAATAGACGCTTCCTTATCCAATAAGGCTAAACCTACACCAACACCGAGACTCGGTCCAAATGTCCCACTTGTTACCTCTCCGACCTCTTTATCAGATAGAGCAAGTTTTTGTCCATGTCTTGGGGCTTGTCGAGTATTAGTTTTTATACCTTTTAGTCTTCGATAATCATTATGTTCTTTGTCTTTCAATAACCTATCCTTCCCGACAAAATCGTGCTCCCAATCGATAAACCGCTCCATTGAAGCCATTAGAGGAGTTATACCTGGGAGTATATCTTGTCCATTTAAGGGATAACCCATCTCCGTTCGTAGTGTGTCGCGAGCCCCTAAACCGCACGGTTTTACATCATTCTCTTTAATAAGTAATTCCCATATCTCTTCACCTAATTCTGGAGGTAAAAATAATTCATAACCCAACTCACCTGTATACCCAGCACGAGTTACGATAATTTTGTTCCCTTTCCAATCTGCTTCTTTGCCTGTCCAATATTTTAGTTCAGTAATCCACGAGCCAAAACCGATACGGAGAAGGACATCCAGACTTTTGGGTCCCTGTACATCTATCTTTACAGTTTCGTTCGATACATCTGTAGCACCAATGGTTGAATTGCATAATAAAGATGAGACCTGTTCCAGAACCCCTGCATTTGTAATAAGGTAAAGTGTTTCTTCATTAATCCTAAGACCTACACAGTCATCAAGAACTGAACCATCTGAATTGAGTAATGCGGTATATCGACAACGACCCACAGGTAAACGAACAAAGTCTCCACATGTTAGATATGATAACTGAGATATTTTGTTTTTCCCATGAATCAGAAATTCGCCCATGTGTGAACAGTCAAAAATACCCACCTCAGAACGGACATGAAGATGTTCTGAGATTATACCTTCAAATTGCACAGGCAAGTACCAACCATGAAAATCTACAAACCGACCACCTGCTTTTTTACAGCATTCAAATAACGGAGTTGTTCTTAATTCCAAAGAAACTCTCCTAAAAGGGGCAATTGTTTAATTTGTTATTTTTTTAGAAAAAACCTAATCATTTGCCCAGGCGATCGGCACAGATATTTTATGTCGCTCCCTTGTGGTTCATTCCACTTAAATCGCCAGTCGCGACATCTATAAAATCAATTATATCAGAATATTCCCTAAATTTTCAAGTATGTAGTTTACTTGCAATTTTTGCGTATTATAACTATATATTCACAAAAAAAATAGGAATTGGAGAGGTATTTATAAAATAAAATTTAAAAAATATAATGCTATATAATAAGACACCATCAAGAAATGTTATTTTTGTTTCTTTAATACGTTTTTATTATATAAATTTTTATTTCTCTTTTTAACATTAAAGGTATAAATGAAAATAAACTTCACTTTTTATTAAAGTATTATAATATTTTTGCAACTGGTTTATTTGTAAAAGGATAATATTATTGTAATAATGTATAGGAATAATTTTTAACATTTAACAATAAAAAGGGAATAGTTGCATGCAAAATAAATGGATATTGTTTTTGTTATTACTCGTCGTTTTTTGCGTTTTTAATTATTGTTATGGGCAAGACGCATCGACAGCGTCGGCAGTTCCACAGATACAACAAAACCTAACGCTGTGGGATATGATAAAAGCTGGCGGTGTTATCCTTTGGGTTATAGGTGTACTTGGCTTTATTGGGTTGGTCTGGGCACTTTATTTATTGCTTACATTGACACCGCGTCGAGAACTGCCTCAGACGTTAATCCGTCGTTTGTTCCATCTCTTACAAGCAGGTGATTACAAAGGTGTTTTAGATTTGTGTGAGGGTAGAGATGAATTAATTGCGAAAATGGTCTTTGCTGGCGTGAAGTTAGTAGGACATGACCGATATGTTGTTCAGGATGCTATGGAAAGCGAAGGAGAGCGTGGGGCAAGTTTATTATGGCAGAGGATTTCATACTTAAATAATATCGCGGTATTGGCACCGTTATTGGGATTGCTGGGTACAGTATGGGGCATGATGCAAGCTTTTGGTGCTATTGCTTTTAATGATGCGCAAGTTAAAGGTTTGACAATGGCATATAGTGTAGCGACAGCCATGGTTACAACAGCAGGTGGGTTGGTTGTAGCCATTCCAGCCATGGCAATTTATTTTTACTTACGTGGGCGTGTAAATCGTATTATTGCAGAGGTTGAAGCAGTGGCGAGTGAGTTGGTTGAACTTATAGCAAAAGGGGCACGGTTATGAGAATTCGAAAAACGTTTGAACAGGAACCAGAACCAATCCAAATGGCACCGTTGATTGATATTGTCTTTTTGACATTGGTATTTTTCATGGCAACGACGGTATACGGTGTTTTGGAATCGGAAATCGATATTACATTACCAACAGCGGAAAGCTCCGTACCAATAACACGAAGCCAAGGTGAAATATACATCAATTTAAAGGCAGATGGCACTATCGTGGTAAATAATCGCACTGTTACTTTACCCGAATTACAAGAGGTTCTTAATAAAGTATCTCAATTCTTCCCAGGTAGTTCAGTTATTATCCGTGGAGACCAGAGTGCGATGTTAGGAAATGCGATTCGTGTGTTAGATTGCTGTCGAAAAGCAAATATACAGAATGTAGCCTTTTCTACGATAAATGAGAAAGCCGCTACTCAAGGTTTTAATGCCTCGGGAGAACGTCCAACGACAGAACCTGTTCCTGAAAATTCGGGGCAATAACATAGAGATGGGAAAAAAGTTTATGAAGTTGATACGTATTGTTATTTGTATCGGATTTACTTTTATTTCTGGCTTTATTTATGCACAATCTACTGATGTGGATACAGAAGAAGTGTCTCAGTTTGATTTTGCAAATGGTTTGTATAGCCGTCAATTTTTCAAAGAAGCCATAGAGGAATATAAAAAATTTATAGCAAATTATCCTAACTCACCGCGGTTAGGAGAAGCATATCTCCGATTAGGCAAATCGGCATTAGTAGAGAAGCAATATGAAGTTGCAATCAGTGCTTTTGACCAGGCAATTTCGAGATTGTCGGACTTAAAACGAAAAACGGAAGCAATCCTTGGAAAGGGAG
>JAIWNQ010000022.1 GCA_020216745.1 Candidatus Hydrogenedens sp. | reverse complement strand
AATGTTTTTATTACTTAAAGCGTTGGGCAGAGAGCACGGAGATATTGAAAGGACTTATCGATGAAAATACACAGCCAGAATTTCGGGTGCGTGCATTATATTTTTATGCACGAGCATTAGAGCAAACTCGAAATTATGAAACCGCTATTAATGTTTTACAAACAATGATACAAAATTTTCCTGAACACTCATTAACTCCTATTGCCAGATATATATTAGGCACGATTTATACGAAGGTCAATCAGTTAGAAAATGCTGCATCTGTCCTTTCTGAAGTTGCTAATGATGCTAGAATTGATAAGGAATTGCGGATGGAAAGTCATTTTCGGGTGGCAGAGATTTATTCGCAATTGGGATGGTATGAAGGGGCTCTTAATGCTTATGGTGTTGTCAAAACACAATTTAAGGATGGACCTTATAAAGAGCGTGCAGATTTTGGTTATTTATGGACACTTTATCAAGCAAAACGATTCGCAGAAGCAGTTAATGAGGGGAAAACTTTTCTGCAATCATATCCCAACGCTGAAAAAAGACCATTTGCTATGTATATCCTTGCAAATTCGCTACTGGAACAAAACCAATTAGATGAGGCTCTAACTTTTTATAATTCGTTGAGGGAACAATTTCCAAATACTTCTTATGCAGTAGATGCTATCTATAAAACAGCGTGGGTAAAATATTTAAAGAATGATTATGCTGGTGCGAAAACAGACACATTGACATTTTTAGATAAGTGTGGTGAATCACCCTTGAAGCCAGAGGGAAATTTTTTGTTAGGTTCTATTTATACAACAGAAGGGAATTATGAGGATGCAATGGAAGAATTTCAATTGGTTTATGAAAAATACCCTGATTCTAAGTTTGCTCCAGAAGCAATGTATAAGTCAGCAGAATGTGCTGAACTATTAGGAATTACACAATCTGCTTCACAATTATATATGCGTTTCATCGAGAAGTATCCAAACCATTCTCTTACGGTTTCTGCTTACCTCCGCTCAGGGGATTTGTATACCAAAGAAGGGGCTTACGAGAAGGCATTGGATTCTTATCTAAAAGCCAAAGCATTGGCTCAAAATAATCCACTTGAAGAGCAGGTATTTATTCGTTTAGCAGTGTGTTATGAGAGGTTAAATAAATCTGAAGAGGCTCTTCAGATTTATCAAGAATTTATTAACAAATTTCCCCAGTCCCAACAATCATATGACATGCAATTAAAATTAGGATTACATTATTTGAAGGAGAAGAAAGACACCATTAAAGCAATTGAGACCTTGCAAAAGTTGTTGGCACAAAATCCGCCACCGCAAATTGCAGGTCAAGTATGGCATGCTATTGGTATTGCTTGCTATGAGACGAAGGACTATGAGAAAGCGGCAGAGGCTCTTTTGAAGACGGTATTAGATTATCCACAAGTGCCAATGGAGGAAGAACAATTTGCATGGTTGGCTCAATATTACCTCGATGCTCAGAAATGGGATGAGTCTGCAAAGGTATTAAAGCGGATGCAGGAAGTGTTAAAAGATTATCCTGCTCCTCAACGATTGCAATATCGTTATGCAGAGTGTATCCAAAATTTAGGGAGAACAGAGGAAGCCATACAGGAATATCAAAAGGTGGTAGATATGGCTCCTTCCTCGGCATCCGCAACAGAGGCTCTATTCCGTATTGCTCAGATTTATGAACATGGAAATCAGATGGAGCAGGCTTTAACCTTTTATGAAAAATGTGCCAATAATGGAGGCAGTGAAACCAGTGCACGAGCACAGTTCCGTCTTTCGGAAATCTATGAGAGTCGAGGAGACTATGAAAAAGCAGGGAGGAATTATTTGAAAGTTGCTATTCTATATCTCCACCCGGAACTATCTCCGGAATCGTTATGGCGAAGTGGACAATGCTACTTGAAGAGCAATGAGAAGGAAAATGCCCAACGTGCCTTTCGTGAGTTGATAAGTGACTTTCCATCGCATCCGTTAGCAGAAAAGGCAAAAACATTTATAACAGAGGAACAATCTAATACAGCACCATTAACATCGGCACCACAATAGAGATATGTATAATACGCAGATAAAAAATAATGAAACGATATGGTTAAAAACCCGTGAGTTTCTGCGGGGTAAGGAACTGCGGTTTACCATCAGTTTTATTCTGAGTATCTTAATATATCTCCTTATTTTTTATGGTTCCCGCTATGTCCCGTTGTTTACTACGGGTCCAGATTTTTCATCTTATAATATTAAGGTGAAATTGAGAGAGGAAAGCCCAACAATTGTAGAGCCTGTTGAAGAATCTGTAAGTACTTCTTTATCAACACGTCCTATTTCTTTCCGAAAATTTGTTGAAGAAATACTTCCTCCGACAGAAATGCCTGAGCCATTGCCTTCTATGTCATCTCAAAAAGAAGACCTGGCAAAACAAGCAGGTACTGAATCTCTGTCTCGTGATACAGAACCGCTTCCTCCAGAAGAAGTACTTCAAAAAGTTGAGGAACAGATACTTATGATTGAGAAAGAAACCGCTCAGGATTCTGTTGAAGTTGTTCGTCGTGTTCTACCTCCAACAGAAGAAACCATCCTAACTAATGGTGAATCTCCAACTTTTTCGATTTCAGAAAATATGCCAACGGCAGAAGGAATATCAGCGAAACCCTCTACATTACCCAGCACTCTGGGAATGTATCCCACAACACCTACAGAACGTAATGAAACAGAGGGAGCGACAGCTCCTGTCGTTTCTATCCCTGAACTGGAACCAATTGAACCACCTATTCCATTGGAGCAAACAGTAGAGGAAGAAATTTTACAACAGCCAATTATTGAAGAAACGAAAAAGGAGAAGGAAAATCGTCCTTATGAGTTTTGGGATGACCTTTTAGAATTACAATTGAAAACGTATTTTACAGATAACAACACTCAAGGATTTTTTCAATTGAATATTGTTCCTAAAAAAGATGCAAAGATAACACCTTTACCGAAGCAGGTAGCCTTCATAATTGATAGTTCCGCCAGTATTGGGCAACGCAAATTAGACCAGACAATAAAAGGGATACGAGAAGCAATTCAACAACTTCGTGAAGAAGACCTATTCAATATCATTTTGTTTCGGGAACGTGCCACGTTCTTTTCTGATGGTTATATTCAGGCTAATACCGCGAATAAAAATTCTGCCCTGAAATATTTGCAACAGATACCCTCCACAGGGCAAACGGATGTATATACTTCAGTTCGCCAGCTTGTACAGGTACCACCAACCAGTGGATTGCCAAATATTCTCTGGCTTTACTCGGATGGTAAATCGACAATCGGGTTACGAGATACGCGAATGATTATCGCAAATTTAACTATGGAAAATCAGGGTGGGTATGAGATTTTCACCCTCGGAGGCGGTAATACTGTTGACCGATATTTACTTGAATTGCTTGCTTACCTCAACAAGGGTTTTTCGGTAATTAAGGATAATATTGACCAAATATCTACATCCATACCTCAGGCATTTGCCAAAGTTCAGAACCCTATCCTAATCGATGTTAAAATGGACTTTGGCTCCATCCCAAGAGAGGAAATATATCCTTTTGTTCTACCTGATTTTTATCAAGCGTTACCTGTTACTATCTATGGGAAGTTTAATCCACAGGAACATAAAAATTTTGTCTTCCGTTTGCAAGGAGTTGCATCGGGTAAAAGGAAAGAAGTAATATTCCGTGCCGATTTTGCTGAGTCTGAAAAGGGTGATATTGAAATAGCACGTCGTTGGGCTTTTCATAAAGCATTTTATATAATTAGCAAAATTGTCCGTGAAGGTGAAAAACCAGAACTAATCCAAATCTTAAAAGAATTAAAAGAAAAGTATAACATCAAGACAACATATACACCATGATATTAGCGAGCAAATGGATAGATTTTTTAATACGTGATACATCGGAACGAAGGCAGTTTTTGAGTGAAGCATATGGTGTTTCTGGTCAGAGCCGTATACCACTAATTCTCAATTTAATGTATCGGTTTATTGAGATATTTGGTGACCAGGCGGTATTTATTGTCCGTTGTCCGGGTAGAATTAATTTGCGTGGGATGCATGTAGATACCCATGGTGGTTTTTTGAATTTAATGACTATTGAACAAGAAATCCTTCTTATCGGACAAATTCGAGATGATGATGTTTTCAATCTACATAATCTTGAAACAAAACACAAACCCTTTCAAGCCAAGTTTCGTGAACTGTTAGAAAAATATCCAATAAACTCTCCCTGGATGGAGATTTGCCAACAAGCCCAAAATAATACAGACGCTACTATGCATTGGCATCAGTTTATCCGCGGAATTTTGCTTCGGACTGCAAAACAAATATCTACACCTCTTACAACAGGTATTAATGCTGTTATCGGTGGTGATATTCCAGAAGGTTCCGCTTTAAGTTCATCACATGCTTTGTGTTTGACTCTTTTAAACGCTATTATGTACATAACACGTCTCAATTTTGATGAAACTACAAAACTGAAAATGGTGCAGGATGCCGAGTGGTTTACAGGTGCACGAAGTGGACTTAGCGACCAAACAGCGGAATTATTAGGGAGACGAGGTTTTATTTTAGGTATAAGGTTGCATCCTATAACAGCAGAAATCCTTGAAAAAGAATATTTGCCATTTCCTGAAGATGTCTCTATTGTTATTACAGACTCGAAGATGCGGAGAGATATTAGTTCTACCCATGCGGTATCTTATATAAAAAATCGATTTGCTTATTCTGTTGCTCTGAAAATATTAGCCGAAATCATGAAACAGCAAGGGTTTACTCAGGAAGAGTTAGCACAATTTCAAACCCTCGCTGATTTTACACCTGAAAAATTAGGTAACAAACGACTTCTGTATAAATTGTTTCGTTCTATCCCATCCACGCTTTCTGTCGAATCTCTCCTTCATGAGTTTAAAATTCCAGACATTCAAGAACTTTATGAGCGTTATTATGGACATCTATTGGAGGAAAATCGACCCAGAGAGGTTTCTATCCGTGGGCCACTTGTTTTCGGTATTTGTGAATCGCTTCGAGCAAAGGCTTTCTGTGAGGCTATACGTCAGGGTAATGTTTCCATGGCTGGTTATCTAATGACGTTAGGACATAATGGAGACCGAATTATAGATTCGGTAGGAAAACCATTCCATCGCGAGGTTAATGATGATATATTATTTGTATATGATGACCTTGAAATTGAACCATTTTCATTACCTGGCGATTTTGGGGCAAGTACTCCAGTATTAGACCGAATAGTTGACATTGCGAATCAACATGGTGCATTAGGTTCCTGCTTAACAGGAGCAGGTTTAGGAGGAGTCGTCTTAAGTCTGTGTATGAAAAAAGATGTGCCCGCTGTTAAACAGGCATTGCAAGATTGGCTTGCCTCTGAGGATTATGCTAAATGGGCTGGAACCAATGAGCCCCTTTCTCTGGAGGTGGCAAAAAAATCTGTATACGAACACAACTCTACTCAGGGTGCAGGAATTCTTCCCGCTCCATATTTATCTTATGTGCACTAAAAAATCTTTTATTTTGTCAATAACATAATCTATTTGTTCATACGTCAGTTCAGGATAAATAGGCAGTGCCAATACTTCCTTTGAAGCTTTTTCTGCCTCTGGATAGGAGTTAGATGATGAGGGAAATGTTGAAGAACAGGGTTGCCGATGTATGGGGATTGGATAGAATATAGCAGTGGCTATTCCTTGTTCCCGAAGATACTTTTGTGCTGAATCTCGTTGAGGAATACGGATGACATACTGATGATAAACTGGAACACTACCTGCCCGTTCTATCGGCAATTGAAGTTCAGGCAATTCGTTTAAGTGCTGAGTATAATACCGTGCAATTTCACGACGTTTCTCATTCCATTTTTCAAGATACCGAAGTTTCACCCTCAATACATTCGCCTGTAATGTATGTAGATGGGAGTTATAGCCAATTAGTTCATGTTCATACGTCTTTTGTGAGCCATGACAACGCAATAACATCACATTGTTAGCAATCTCTTCATAGTTTGTGGTAACTAAACCACCTTCTCCCATGGCTCCTAAGTTTTTCGTTGGATAAAAACTGAAACACGCAACATGGCCCCATGCACCTGCTTTTTTATTATGAAGACTGGCACCCAAACTTTGTGCGGAATCTTCTATGATATAAAGGGAATATTTTTCCGCTAAAGATAAAAATAGAGGCATATCAACACATTGACCATACAAATGCACTGGTAGTATTGCTCGTGTTCGTTCCGTTATTTGGTTCTCTACTTCCTTTGGATTTAAGTGATATGTGTCAGGTTCGATGTCTGCAAAGACAGGTGTTCCGCCCGCATGAACAATACTACTTGCTGTTGCAATAAATGAAAAAGGAGTGGTGATAATTTCATCGCCTGATTTGATACCTATCGCCTTTAATGCTAAGATTAATGCGTCTGTCCCTGAGCCTACACCAATTGCATATCTACATTGGATAAAGTTTTTTATATCCTCTTCAAATTGTGAAAGGATTTGACCTCCGCGAAATTGCTGGGTTTCCAACACTTCCGCTATTGCTTGCTGAATTTCATCCCGAATGGCTTCATACTGAGCCCGAAGGTTTAGCATAGGAACATGCATAGTTCTATCCTTAAAAAGTTTAGTCCCTTGGTGTGAAAATGAATATGATTTTAGTAAAGGTAATATTATACAATTTTTATTACTGAAAATCATGAAATACAATAAAAACACAAAGGAGTATTAATATGTTTGAAACGAGATATTTAGTTTTATTAACACCGATGTTATGTTTAGGTTGTGCCACATACTTTGTCCCCGGAGCACCGGAAGGGTGCATCGATGTCATTGCTCATCGTGGAGCAAGTGCATATGCCCCAGAAAATACATTAGTGTCATTTAAAAAAGCATCAGAATTAGGTGCACATTGGTTTGAGTTGGATATACATTTAACAGCAGATAATAAACTGGTGGTGATTCATGATGATGAGCTAAAAAGGGTTACTGGTGTGGAAGGAAAAGTAACAGAAAAGAAATGGGATGAATTAAAAATTCTTGATGCGGGTTCATGGTATTCTCCAGAGTTTAAAGGGGAACACTTACCCTCCCTCGAGCAAGCCCTTAAACTCGCAAAGAAAAATAAGATTGGTGTGTATATTGAAATTAAAAGTAGTGACAATGACGACCCCATCATCCCTTTAATTATTATGAATATTCACGGCAAAGATAAGATGACCCCAGAATTGAAGAAGAAATTAGAAGATATTATTTACGGAAGTAATTCGAGAAATGTTCTCTTAGCTAAAGAAACTATTGAAACAGTTCGAAAACTAAAAATGGAGAAACAAGTTGTATTACAGACCTTTTCACCAATAATTTTCTTTACAGCAATTAATGAAGCACCAGATTTGAGAACAGAGTTTCTTGGTGAAGAGTCGGAGAAACATCCCGAGTGGTGGAATTACTATGTACTATTCGGGAAATTACTAAATGCCCCAGGCATGAATGTCAGTAAGGATAGTCTTACTCAGGAACGACTTAATCAATTTCATGCAAATGGACAAACTGTTGCTGTATGGACAGTAGATAAAGAAGAAGAGATACGGAAATTTGCTGAGTGGGGTGTAGACGCTATTATTACAAACAAACCCGATGTTGCCCTCTCTATTTTACGGCAAATGGGTAAAACAAAGTAGTAAAAGAGATAAATATGTTATATTTATCCACCAAGCAATTCGCGACAAACCTCGTTCAAAAGTTTGCCATCAACTGTTTCGCCTAATTCCTTCTTCATTGCACCTGTTAGCTTGCCAGCGTGATTCATATCAGGATGCTCGGCGAGATATTGTTTTACTCGCTGGACAACTTCCTCACGACTTAATTGTTGTGGTAAAAATTCTTCAATGACAGATATTTCCTTTTCTAATTTGGCTACCTCTTCATCCTTCCCTAATTGCTTGAATACTTCAATACTATCTTTCCGTTTTCGAATCTCACTACGTAGTGTAGCAATGGCTTCATTGTCAGACATTTCTTCAGTTCGTGCAGTCGACTTCTCTTTAAGCAATAATGCAGACTTCACCATTCGCAAGGTTTCCAAACGTATCGTATCCCTGTCTTTCATAGCCTGTTTCATTGCTTCCTGAACAGTATTCATTATGCTCATAAAAGTTTCTCCTTTTAATTCCTTTGGAACTAAAACTATATCCCATGCAATTATATCATATTCCTAAATTTAGGAAACTTCAAAAAATAGGTGAAATTTCTGTATAGTACATAAAATACTTGAAATACTTTTATAAATAGGTATATAATACGTATTACTTTGTAATACGAATAACGATGATGACAATCAAAATGAAAAATCAGCTCAAAGACAATAATATTAGCAAGGGGCTACTCTGGTTTGTAATTTTTACAATCTACTTTTCTGCTTTGTCTGCTTTTTTGTTTCATTGTCATTGTTGCTATAACAATGGAGACGTCGGGTCACTGGTACAGTCTGAAGAGTTTTGCCCCATTTGCTGGTTTATATTGCAAATCGTAAGTTTTTCCTTCCTATATTGTTTTATATCCTTTTTCTACCTTCAATTATCGTGGAATTTCCTGATAAAGAGACATTTCTCGTATGAATATCTTTTAACATTTCCATCCCGTGCCCCTCCTTTCTTTAGCTAATCTACTTTTGATTGATAATCGAGTGTTTGAAAATTGACGTTTCATTTTTCTAATTATTTTTATTTATTTTAGGAGAGGAGATTAACCTATGAAAAAGCAAGGTTTTACTTTAATAGAATTACTTGTTGTTATAGCCATTATCGGCATTCTTGCGGCGATATTATTGCCAGCCCTGGCACGAGCACGAGAGTCAGCACGACGCTCATCATGTGCAAATAACCTAAAACAGTTAGGTCTGGCATTAAAAATGTATGCAAATGAAGCAAAGGGAGAACGGTTTCCGCCTATTAAATCTACTAATTGTGATGGGAGTCCAACCTTGGGTCTTGCCACAATAATTGACATGGAGACGATATATCCAGAGTATTTAAATGATTTTCAAGTTTTGGTCTGTCCAAGTTCACCATGGGCAGGTCCCGCATTGCAGTTATGGGATGAAGGAAAAAACCCAGCAACTACTTATGAAGAAGCGTTAACAGAAGGGCATATGCTACTTAATGGTGTTTCTGTGCATCAGAACGGAATAATTGAACCTTGTGAAGTATACGAACATCCCTATGTATATTTCGGTTGGGCTGTTAATCCGACACTGTTTCAATTAGATGAAGACTTTAAATTCTTTGAATTAGCCTTGGAAGAATTAATAGAGCGAATAACAAATCCAACTAATACGACACAACAATGTAAACAGTATGCAGATGAGGATTGGATTTTCCCGACACTTCCTGTCCCTTCTATCCTCGGAAGTACAAAACAAGCATATCGTTTACGTGAAGGAATTGAACGGTTTCTAATTACCGATATTAACAATCCAGGTAACGCTAACATGGCTCAATCTATTATACCTGTAGTGTGGGATGAAATATCTGGTGACGAGGCATCTCATTTTAACCATGTCCCTGGTGGGTGCAATGTTCTATATATGGATGGACATGTTGAATTCTTAAAATATGTCCCACAACCAGATGTTGAAATTAACAAAGGTAATTTATTCCCAGTGAACAGTGGAGGAATTATTATCCACGAAGCGTCACATCACGGTGCCCATAACCATTAATTTTTTTACGCTTTTTTATTTTGGGATGCGATTTATGAAACTTATAAAGTGGTTAAGAAATGCTGACTATGATATATCCCCATCTATAATTTTGAATAAGGCAATATAAGGCTGTACATTTTTGAAGGGTAAATAAAAGGGGAAGATACAATATTTATTGTATCTTCCCTCAATTAATATTTGAATTAAGTTCGTATTTTAGAAATAAATTTTACAGCCGGTGTATATGTAATCTGCTCCGTCATCATCAGTACCGCCATTATAA
>JAIWNQ010000021.1 GCA_020216745.1 Candidatus Hydrogenedens sp. | reverse complement strand
AGTAGGCCATTCCAGCGGACAAATTGTCCTTCTGCTGAACCATCACCTGTAAACATATGTGACCAGCCTGCCTCTATGACTAAATCTTGTGAGTATTGATACTCAAGAAATAGGGTAAGTTCTGTGCCAAGATGTGAATCGTTCTTTTGTGTCCACCATGGGAAAAGAACAAAAACGGGTCTCTCGAATTCGTCGATAGCTTCGAAATAAGTAGCACAGAGGATTGCACGAATTTTGTCAGTTATATATCCATTTGCGCCTAACCGTACCCACCAAGCATTAGTAAGTTCATTATTCAAGTCTACCGCACCACTTGCAATTTCGTTTGAAAACAGACGGTTGAAACTGACGCTGGCTGTCGGTTTATAAAATGGATTGATAAAATCCCAGAAGGAAATATCTCGATTATCCTCTCCACCAAAATAACGGAAACTGGCAAATACACGCGGTTTCCGCCAGAAATCAAAGGTATACCCTACATCCAATTTTCCAGCCCAATTATCAAATTCTGCATCATCATCACCTTTACCACGGGTTCGGAATATTTTGCCAATACTATCTGCCTCTCCAAATTGATAAGCCACTTCCGCATCAAAATCGAAAGCCTCATATTTCCCTGCGCTACGTAATCCGACAGTGTGTAGCATAGTCTTGTCGTATTCGCCACCACCGAGGAAGGTCGGAACTAAATCGTCAGCGATGGGAAGGTCATCTTCAAGCAACATCCAATATGCGTCAAAGGTAACATTTTCAACTGCATTACAAGAAGCATAAACGCCATAAAAATTAATATCATCCTCTGCGAAATCAGACATGGATTCAAATAATTTTGATGCCCAGGCATCGATTGTGAAGGCATCTGCTTTATACGTAAGCCGAATAGCATCAAAAGAGAGTCCTGTCCAGAAAAAGGCAAAATCACGTGGTCCTACTAAAAATTGACTGCCGAATGCTAACTCTTGTCGTCCAACACGTAAACGCAATGGCGTTCCCCACATCTCATCTGCCTCAATGTATGCCTGATACACTTCAACATCATCAATAGAGTTTTGACGTGTATCAACACCAGTTAGATAATTGACAGACCTAAAATCTTCTCCCCAAATGTCGTAAGAATCCAACTCAATAAATGCCCGTACTTGGTCTGTAAAATCTGCATTTACATGTAATCGGGTTCTCTGTTCAATGAATGACAAGTCCTCACCTTTATTGTCCCAATCATAAATGCTGACAACTCCTGGACCTAAAAGATTCCCGATAGGGCGTCCCATAACGGAAATAGCAGACCATCTTGTTTGAGGTTGGGGCATAGGACCTACAAATGTGTTAAAGTGATTGGTGATATAATCCCACCTTAATCTTATCGACCCACCAACTTCTACATTCTGCAATTCTGCATAGGAATTAATCATTAAAAGTGAAAATACCAATAGCGTCAGTAACACAGCTTTTTTCATACAAGACCCTTTCCTTGATTTGTTAAGATTAAAGTTATATAACGAACAAAGATATATGATTGTAATATATAATGACACAGAAATCAAATCAAAATTATAATAATACTAAATAGTTTGTTTAATTATTTACATCACCATTGTAGGTACTATTATCCATCTCAAAACATTAAAATTACCGCTGTTTGTTTCGATACATATTACGCCTCCTTTTTCGAAGGCTATAATTTCTTTATTCTCATCACCACACAGTAATAATCCAGCCAGATGAGATAAATGGGGTAGATGTCCAACGATCATAATATTTTGCTTTGCTTCTTTTTGAATGTATTTCATTATCTTCTTTGGTGATTTTTCTGGTTCTAATTCTTTGAATTCATAGAGACACTCCGATTTTTTTAGGCATTCTCCTAAAATTTCAGCTGTTTCACGTGCCCTTAGTTTAGGGCTATGCCAGATACTATCGACATGACATCCATAGTTATAAAGGAAATGTCCAACTTTTTTAACGTTTTCTCGTCCTTTATCTGATAAGGGTCGTTCAGGATTAATTTCCTTTCCTACTGCCTCTCCATGTTGAACAAGAAAAATAAACTGATTTCTCATACGTCATCCTCTTTGTATATCTCTCATATATTCATCTAAAACTTTACGAACAAGGTTTCCTAACACGGAATATGAGCACGGTTTTTCAAGAATTGCGGATACGCCTAACTTATTAGCACTATAAACAATCTCATCGGTAATCATCCCACTGGTTAAAATTACGGGGATTGAAATCTCTTTGTCATGTAAGATACGAATAATCTCTTCTCCTGAAATTTCAGGCATAATATTATCAATGATTGCCAGCTGAAAATTTTCAATTAATCCCTGTTCTATCATTTCTTTAGCCACTATGGGATTATTTACAATTCGAACTTGATACCCTAATTTTGTAAGCAATCTACCTATAATTCTTGATAACATAGGTTCGTCATCAACCAACAGGATGTTTTCGGAGCCTTTAGGGACTTTTTCTTCGCTTATTAGTGTAACGACTGGCTCTTCTTTCATTTCGGTATATACGGGCAAATATACACAGAAACGAGTTCCTTTTCCGGGGTCGCTATAAACGGAAATGCCACCACCTAAACTTGTAACTAAACTTCGCACAATATATAAACCTACCCCTGAACCACCTTTGCCTCTTTTCGTTGTGAAGAAGGGTTCGAATATATGTTCCATTATATCCGGGTCAATCCCAATGCCGGTATCACTAACCAATATTCGAAGATACTCACCGGGTGCAAGTTCCGGATGCTTTGCTAAAAGGGGTTCATCAGCAATGATTTTCTCCGTTCTTATATGTAAAATTCCTCCTTGTGTCATAGCCTGGCAGGCATTAATACACAAGTTTAATAAAATTTGGTTTATTTTACCTGGGGAAGCAAGAACCTTAGGAAGTGGTTCAGTAGTATCCACTTCTACCTTTACACGTGCACTAATTTTGGGTTTTAGTAGGGTCAATACTTCATTGATGATCTGTGATATATCCAATGGAATTCGTTCTCCGCCATTTTCACGAGAAACAGATAATATCTGACTGGTCATATCTCTACCCCGCAAAACTGCATTGCGAATAATTTCCAATTCTTTAGATAAGCCCCTGACATCGCTGTATTCTTCCAGTATCAAATCTACATGTCCAAGAATAGCCCCTAAAATGTTATTAAAATCGTGAGCAACTCCATTTGCAAGGTAGCCTAATGCCTCCATTCGTTGTTGCTGAGAAAGTCTTTTTTCTGATAAAACCTGCTGAGTTATGTTTTCTAATATAACAAGTATGAAATGTTCATCTTTATAACTCATTGGAAAAACATTAACAGTGAGATACTCGATGCTGTAATCTTCCTGTTTAACTTCAAATATTTTGTCCCATGCTTTCCCTGCATTTATTGTCTCCTTAACTTGATTTATAATAGTCTCGGATTCGTCCGAAATGAAACGGAGGCAATCGAAGTAGCTTTTTAACTGGTCTTTATCCTTCCCAAGTAATTCCGACATCTTATTATTGACAAAAATGATATCGCCATGTTTATATGCGAGGGCAATTCCGACCCCTATTTGTTCAAAGCCATTTTTTAAAAGTTCCACTTCCTTTTCACGATTTATTTTGTCAGTAATATCATGCATCGTGGCTACTATAAATTCATTGAATTCATACGTTCCTTTATTTAGTCTTATTTCAAACCAGTAATGACTCTTCTCCTTTCGCAACATACCATAGATAGAAAATACGAATTCAGGTTTATCAACACGAAGTATCTCTTCAATTGACTGTTTAATTTGTTCTCGATAGGGCTTTTCGAAAAAATCCCAGAACTTTTGCTCTGTTGGGAGAGACACATCTAACCACTTGTTAGCTTGGTCATTTAGGGAAAAAATTTTCCCGTCCTTTGTTATTCCTACAATACCATCTGGGGATGACCTCCAAACAACATTTTTCTCTTCTTCTCGTCGTCGCTCTCTTCTAAATGCTTTTCTTAATTCATAGGTGTATCTTGATATGAGGATATAAAGTAATAAACCTGTGGTAATAACATAAGCGAACCCTTTTATGGATTGGGCTATGGTTAAATTTTCACTATCTTTAATAAACCAGTAGAGAATCTGGTCTGAAAATGCAATCCACAACCCTGCAAGGGCAAGATAAATAACAACTATCTTATAAGGAGATAGTTTCATAATATAGTCTCACAAAAATGATTTTAACTCATTTTCCTTATTTAATTTAAGTGCCAGTAGATTTAGGTCTGCTTACACTGGTCGGCGGTAAAGAAAGCAGATGAAATACTTTATTTACCAATTCATCCAAAGAAAAAGGTTTTTTCAGAAAATCATCAAAACCATAATCACGTAGTTTACTAACCTCACTTTCATCTATCAATCCGGAAATACCCAGGACACGTGCATATTTTGTCTCATGCCGATTTTTTAATCGTTCGCACACTTTTCTGCCGTCAATATCGGAAAGATGAATATCCATAATAACTAAATTAGGATTATGCTCTACAATCAAGGCTCCTGCATCGAAACCAGTTGATGCGGTTAGGACTAATATCTCTTTGTCCTTATCTGCCTTTTTAGCAATTGCATCCGGTATAATGTCAAGATAAAATGGGTCGTCATCAACCACCAGAATCTTTGTCTCGCTTGTCTCCAATCGCTCTAACGGGATTCCATGGGCAATCATAAATGCTCGTAAACTTTCATAAGGAATACGACGGTCTCCACCAGGTCCTAAACGATACCCCTTTATCTGTCCCATGTCAAACCAACGTGAAACAGTATCTGATGAAACACCACATATTGATGCCACTTCACCTGTCGTAAATACTCGCCCTCTCATAATAAATCTCCATTTTTAATTTTTTTACCACAGCACTTATAGACATATTTATCTATAAACTATTTTCTATATTATATAACATAAATTCATTCATAGAATAAAAAATTATATTCAAATAGATACTGCCTGAATTAAAATTGAAATTTTAAATTAACATATTTTAAAGAACAATAATCGTATCTATTTAAAATACCTCTTATATGTTTAGGTTCTCTGAAGAAGAAATGTTTACGTTTTTAAATAAACCCATGTATTACGGAAGAGATAGGTAGAAATATTTGTTATCTACATTTATTTTGATAAAATAAGATTTATAAAATGAAATAAGAGGTTTATGCGGACGAAGACGTTATCGAAAGAGATTGTTGATTTGCGATTTTTTTCACAAGAAGAGCCTATTTCTTCTCGTGAACAGGGGACTGTTTTTATAATTGCGTCGGATAATCAGTATATCAAGGCTGTTTCTCGGTTTATTGAGAGTCTGGGGCACGTTATTATTACGTGCCGTTCTACGGAGGAAATTTTAACCTGTTCGCGTAGAACTGTATGTGATGTTATTCTTCTCGACTTAGCAATTGAATACAAAGGGAATATAAATCTTGTTTCATTTCTTCGCCAGAAATTTCCATCGATTAAGCTGATTTTACTTTATGAGATGGAGCAAATGGAGCAGGCACTTGAAGGAATACGAATGGGTGCTTATTTTTATATTCCCAAGAAATGTGACCCGAGCGATGTTGCCAATCTTGTGCACCGTGCTGTTTTAGAGCGGAGACGTGAACAGCGTGAGGAGGCAGGTTTTGAACAGATTTTGTTTGAGGAGCTTTCGGGTAATAATCCCCAGATGCATCGTGTGGTTGAAATCATTAGGAAGGTTGCCCCGACAGATAGTACGGTTTTGATTTTAGGTGAAACGGGTGTCGGTAAGGAAGTAGTCGCACAGATTTTGCATCGTCTCAGTCCGAGACGGGACAAACCTTTTATTGCTATCAATTGCGCCGCCTTGCCTGAAAATTTACTGGAAAGTGAGTTGTTTGGACATGTTCAAGGTGCCTTTACAGGAGCAGAACGAGATAAACGGGGTCTTTTTGCAGAAGCAGATGGAGGAACAATACTCTTAGATGAAATTGGCGATATGTCCTTAATGACACAGGCAAAGTTGCTTCGTGTCCTGCAAAATGGGGAAATTCGTCCTGTCGGTTCAAATTCGGTCCAGAAAGTAAATGTCCGTATCCTTTCTGCCACCAATAAAGATTTACAGAAGAGTGTTGAAGAACATACGTTTCGTGAGGATTTGTTTTACCGACTAAATGTAGTGCAGATACGAATTCCACCATTACGTGAACGATTAGAAGCACTACCGACGTTAGTTCAGCACTTTATTACGAGGTATAATCACCGATTTGGGAAAAACATTCAGGGTATTGACAACAATGCCCTTGCTATGTTGCGGAAATATCCCTTTCCAGGAAATGTTCGAGAGCTGGAAAGTATCATTGCTCATGCAGTAATTATGGCTGAGGATACTATTATTCACATACACGATTTACCAGAAACAGTGCGAACCGAACAAACTCGTTTTCTTGCTCTACCTACAGATACAAATGATGGTTTATTACCTTTGGCACAAGTAGAGGCTCGACACGTTCGACATGTACTTGAGAAAGTTAATTATAATCAAAGTGAAGCGGCAAAGATTCTGGGTATTTCACGCTCTACACTCTGGAGAAAAATTAAGCAATATAAAATTCCTTTTCCAAAATAGAACTTTATTGAATATTGTATCGAAAGACGTAGCAAAAAAATTTGATGTTAATGTTTTTTCTAACGTGTTTATAAATCGCCTGTCCGTTTTCTCCATATCTCCTATCCAGTTTGCAAGTGGGAGGCTTACATTACTTTTTATGCCGATGATAATGTTGGTTTTTTACTATAAGTAGGATGTTGTACTACTTATTATGGCTGGAAACGTAGTGCTTATTTACTAAAAGTTTCGTGTAATTTTACGTGATTATTTGTATTTAAAAGTTTAATAAAAAATAACAAAAAAGAGGAAGCCATTTCTGACTTCCTCTAAAACAACATTTATATTATGTGATTTCTAAATCAACAAATTACTTTTTTCTACGAAGGACTAAAACGCCACCAGCAGAACAAAGGACGCCTGCAATCGCAAGACCAATTCCTGTTGCAACTGGCATTGAACCTTCTGGAAGGACTTCAACGATTACTACCGATGAAGCATACATTCCTTTGGATTCATCTGTTACTACGCACTGATAATTACCAGCATCTGCATTGGTTACATCGCGAATTATCAAACGTGGAGCATTCTCACCGCAGGGTTCTCCATTATGTGTCCATTCATAACTGACAGTTCCAACCATATCGTTTACTTCTACTCTCAGGTCAATGGTTCCACCTTCTTCTACCTTTATTGTTCCGCTCGGGTAAATCTTTACTTTATCACCAGCAGGAGGCACATATCCTGGATAGACAGAGGGGTCTAATACTGCTGCAATAAATGCATCACCCGGACCTTTTACATCTGCATATTCTTCATATTCTTCATAATTCGTGTAGCCATCACCATCCGCATCACCATCTTTGGAGAGGAACTCTGGTAATTTCTCGTAAGCATTCGGGTCAGTTACTATATCATTTACAAGGCAGGACCCGGGTGACAACACATCACATAAAGCTAACAAACCTGCTACTGTTGCGACTGACTCCGCACTGGCATCATCACCTTCAGTTGCAAAACCTGCAAGAACCATAAGCAAATTACGGAACAAGGTTACGATAAGTGCCTTATTGATACATCCAGGAGGATTACCTGGTGACGTGCATAATGATGGAACTGTCGGATACATCCCTTGAAGTATAGGCCATAGAGAGGGAAGCGTGACATTTAAAAATGTATACATCCCATCGGTGTAGAGCATCTGGTAGTTTGCATTATATGCATTAATCACATCGGTTGGATTTACACCTGCTTTTACTTGTCCAGGTAGTGTTCCGGAAGCAAGATTAGCATATTTGTCTGGATTTTGCACCAACTCTTTAATAATCC
The DNA here is from genome assembly GCA_020216745.1 of Candidatus Hydrogenedens sp. Classification (GTDB taxonomy): domain Bacteria; phylum Hydrogenedentota; class Hydrogenedentia; order Hydrogenedentales; family Hydrogenedentaceae; genus Hydrogenedens. Next base: position 2,082 of record JAIWNQ010000021.1, on the reverse strand, counting down.
GCAACTCATAATTACCATCCAACATCCCATTCGGGGTTGGCAGGTCATCTACAATTCCGCCATTAATATCTGCTACTGCACATTGAACCATGGTCAATAATGCAGCATCATCACCTAACAACTCTAATAAGAAAGCAAACTCATTCGTTACGAGGTTATATGCACCATCTAATAAGGCACAAAAATCCAGTTCGCTCGGGTTCGGAGGTGGTTGTACCGCATACGAACTACCAGCCAGCCCTAAGATAAGGCTTAACAACAGCATCATGGTGAAACTTTTTTGTTTTAACATAGTTTTTCTCCTCCCTAAGGTTAGGGGTTAAATGTTATTATTAAATTTTAATATAAACCTCAAGGACAACCTACAGCCTTGACACATATATAATATACCATTTAAAAACTTAAAAGTCAAGTCAGAATGTATATTTTTTGTAGATTTTTATTCCCAATAAAAATCCAATTAATCCCCTTTAATTTTACATGTTCTTTTTATTTATGGTCAATCTTGATGTATATATTAGATATATGCTATACATGTCTTAAAGAAAAGGAAGGAATAACTTATATCAATTTTGTATTTTATAATCAAAACAGGTATAATATTTTCATGCCAAATTTATGTTTGGCTAACAACCAGGAAAGTAAAAATTGAACTCAATGTTAAATGAAACCCTGTGAAAAGGTTCTGGAAAGGAAAAATTATTATATATCGAGGGGTTCAAGAATATATGTTTGTAATTTTACGAGATAAAAAGACATATCGGGATACCCCGGCATGTTCGATATATGTCTCAGATTTTAATAGGCATTTAACTATTACTTTACCCTTATTATACATATCATCAACTCCATAGATTTTACAAGTAGTGTGTTGGTGAATATGTTACCCCTCTGATGTGCAGGTTTCCTTCCCCAGTCCTTTTCCAGTAAAGAAGGAGGAATTACCTATGCTAATGTTGTATTATGCGATTGGAGGCGGGATTATTGGGATTCTTGTCGGTGTTATCTGCACGTTGCTTGTGGTTCGGATTCGTTCGAACAGCATTTTAAGTCGTGCCCATCGTGAATCCGCCCAGATGATAACTGATGCCGAACGGGAATCTGCGGTAATTATCCGTGATGCAAAAACCCGAGCCCGCGAAATTGAAGTTGAAATCCGCTCTAAATTAGAGCAGGAAGGTCGCGAGATGCGTCGTGAGATTGCCAACCTTGAAAAGCGGATTCAAGCAAAAGAAGAAGCCATTGAGAAACGTGCTGAAGCCCTTGACAGGACGGCAATCCAGTTAAGCACTCAGGAACGTGATTTGGTTCAACGTGAAAAACAGTTAGACAAAGAGCGGGAACGAATCACAGCCTTACAGCAGGAACAACTTAAACGGTTGGAAACGATAGCTGGAATGACTACAGAGCAGGCACGTAAAGAACTCTTTACTATGTTAGAAACAGAGGTGAAGCGTGATTCTGCCCTACATCTGAAACGAATCGAAGATGAACTGAAAGAGGAAGCGGATAAACGTGCTAAATGGATTATTGGTGAAGCAATCCAGAGGTGTGCAGTTGACCATGTTGCAGAATCGACCGTAACGGTTGTTTCCTTGCCCAATGAAGAAATGAAAGGTAGGATAATTGGGCGTGAAGGACGTAATATCCGCACATTGGAAAATGCAACGGGCGTCAATATTATTATTGACGATACCCCAGAAGCAGTTATTATCTCCGGTTTTGACCCTATACGTCGGCAAATTGCGAAATTAGTTCTTGAACGAATGATACAGGATGGTAGAATTCACCCCGCACGAATTGAAGAGTTAGTTGAGAAAGTTACTGAGGAACTGAATCAAACGATACGAGAACGTGGTGAGGAAGCCTGTCTGGAGGCAGATGTCCACGGATTGCATCCGGAAATCATTAAATTATTAGGGAAATTAAGTTTCCGTACTTCTTATGGACAAAATGTCCTACGGCATTCTATAGAGGTTTCACATCTAACAGGGATTATGGCAGGAGAACTCGGGTTGAATATCCAGGAAGCAAAACGAGCAGGCCTAATCCATGATATAGGTAAAGCATTGACCCACGAAG
>JAIWNQ010000020.1 GCA_020216745.1 Candidatus Hydrogenedens sp. | reverse complement strand
TTGAAGGAGCCCATGCTGTTCTTGGGCATGATTTAGCGAAACGTTACGGTGAGTCCGAAACAATTGCCAATGCTATCGGTGCTCATCATGGAGATATGCCTAACAACTCTGTATTGGCGGTATTAATTCAGGCAGCAGATGCCATGTCTGCATCGCGACCCGGTGCAAGAAGCGAAAGTTTGCAAATTTACCTGAAACGGTTGGAACAGTTGGAAACAATTTGCTCCTCCTTCCCAGGCGTGGAAAAAGCGTATGCAATTCAGGCTGGCCGTGAAGTTCGTGTAATGGTTCAACCAAATCAAGTTAGTGACGCCGAGGCAACGGTTCTTGCTCGCGATTTAGCCCGCAAAATAGAAAGCGAGCTAACTTATCCAGGACAGATTAAGGTAACAGTTGTTCGCGAGACGCGGGCTGTTGAAACAGCAAAGTAAAAAACAGATGCAATGATAATTGATAATTTTGTTAAAAAGTATGATGATAGGGAAAAGCATGCTAAATGTTCTTTTTTTAGGTGATATTATAGGTAAACCAGGCAGGGCTGTTGTGCATGAAGTCCTGCCAAAATTACAGAAAGAGCGTCACTTTGACCTCATCCTTGCAAATGCGGAGAATAGTGCTGGTGGCTTGGGAGTAACTCCCGAGACATTGAACGCCTTACGAAAAACTGGTATTCATGGATTTACCCTTGGTAATCATATCTGGAGGTATGACTCCATAACAGAGGCGTTAGAAAACGATAGCGATGTAGTGAAGCCTGCAAATTTGCCTCCTTCAACCCCTGGTAAGAATTATATGATTTTAAGCACCAATAATGGGATAAAAGTAGGGGTTATTTCCTTATTAGGCAGGGTTTTTATGGAGCCTGTGGACTGTCCTTTCCGTCGTGCAGAGGAAGTCGTCAACGAAATATCCAAAGAAACATCAATAATTATTATAGACATTCATGCAGAAGCCACTGCGGAGAAATTGGCACTTGCCTGGTATCTTGATGGCAAATGCAGTGCCATTGTAGGAACACATACGCATGTGCAAACTGCCGATGAATGGATACTACCGAACGGAACTGCTTACATTTCTGATATTGGGATGTGCGGACCATACCATTCAGTTATCGGCATGCAGATTGACCGAGTACTTCTCCGTTTCGTCACAGGGATTCCTAAAAAATGGGAAGTAGCAAGTGGACCCACCGTGTTTTGTGCTGTTGTATTGGAAATAGATGAAAAGAATGGGAAGGCGACACGGATTGAACGAATTATGATAAAAAATACATAATGAAAAACTATGGCTCTTTCTTTTATAATCATGAAACAGGAGGCAAATAAAAAGGTTCATGTATCTAAAACAGATAGAACTTATAGGTTTCAAATCGTTTGCTGAAAAGACTGCATTATCCTTTAATCCGGGGATAACGGTGATAGTTGGACCCAATGGATGTGGGAAGAGTAATATCCTTGATGCTATTCGCTGGGTATTAGGCGAACAAAGCACGCGAGAACTTCGAACCATGCAGATGGCAGAAGTCATTTTCAATGGAAGTGAAAATCGTTCTGCTCTCGGCATGGCTGAAGCCACTATTACCTTTGATAATCATGATGGCAAATTACCCGTTGACTTTAATGAAATTCAAATAACTCGTAAGGTATATCGTACAGGGGATGGGGAATACTTTATTAATAAATCCCCCTGCCGACTTAAAGACATTACAGAACTATTTATGGATACTGGCGTAGGAACAGATTCTTACTCTATTATAGGACAGGGGAAAATTGATTTAATTATCAGCACACATCCTGAAGACCGCCGTTATCTGTTCGAAGAAGTCGCAGGTATTGTTAAATATAAATCCCGTCGTAAAATTGCAGTCCGTAAATTAGAATCAGCAGAACAGAATCTGCTCCGTCTTCAAGATGTTATCGCTGAGGTAGAACGGCAACTCCGCAGTCTAAAACGGCAGGCTCAAATAGCACAACGCTATCGTAATCTAACCCAAAAACTTAAAGAGTTCGAGGTGCGTAATGCCTGGTTTTTGTTCAATACGCTACAGGAAAAAATCCACGACCTGCGACACGAATTAAATGAGAAAAAGAGAAACTACCATGAAAAGGTAAATCTACAAACAAAATTAGAAACGGAAGAAGAACAGAATTACCTCAAACGTTCTGAAATTGAAAAACTTCTCTCAGAGAAACGAGAACAGTTTCATAATTTGGAAACGAACTTAGAACACCTTGAATCACAGTTGGGCTTGCATCAACGTGAGTTAGAATACTTATCACTCCGCAAGAAAGAAACGGAACAGGAAAAACAACACCTATCATTTCGTTTGCAGGAGATAAAAAACGAAATTGTTCAATTAGAACAGAAAAAAATAGAGTTGTCCAATCAAATTAAAGAATTGGGGAATACGTTAGAATCAACCAAAAAGGAAGAAGAAAAACAATTAAAACAGATTCAACAAACAGAATTGGAATTAACCAAAAAACAGCAATTTCTTATTGACCATATCAATTCTAAAAATCAAATTCAGTCTCGAATTCAGATACTACAATCTCAACAACAGTCAATACAAAAACACATTGCAGAAATACAAGAAACAATTCAGACACATGAAAAGACACGTAATGATTTGGAACAGCAGAAACAACAACTGGATATGGAAATCCAGAAGAAGCAAGTCCATATAAAAGAACTGATTAAAAAAACAGAACAAGTCCAATTCGAACTTTCAGAGACCGAGAAAAGGATTCAGCAAGCAGAGGAAAAACATCAGCAATTAAGAGAACGTATAAGTAGAATAGAAGCACGACTTCATTCCTTAAACGAACTTCGTGAGAGGTATGAAGGTTTTGCCAGTGGTGTTCGAGCGGTAATGAATGCAAAAAATGAGGGACTTTTAGGCGGTGAACACATTTTAGGACCCATTGGCGACTTAATCCGCACAGAACGTGGTTACGAATTAGCCATTGAATCCGCGTTGGGTGGAAATATTAATAATATAGTTGTCCAAACAGCAGACTCCGCAAAGATAGCCATTGCATTTCTGAAAGAACATTGGGCAGGTCGGGTTACCTTTTTACCGCTTGATACTCTTCGACCCAGCACAACCCCATCCTACCCTGAATTAGACCCACATCCAGGAGTTATTGGCCCAGCAATAGATTTTGTTCATGTTGATACTCCAATTATACCTGCACTGCAATATTTACTTTACAATACCTATCTGGTGCAGACCATTGATGATGCTATCCAAATTGCACGAACCTACCAGCAATATCCAAAATTGGTAACGATGGAAGGGGAAATTATTAATCAATCTGGTGCAGTTACAGGCGGTAGAACGAAACAAGAGGCACGTGGCCTTCTAACTCGTGTCTCTGAAATCGAGGAATTAGAACAACAGCAAGCCACTACAAATCAACACATCCAAGAAACAGCAGAACATATAAAACAATATAATGAGCAATTAGAACTTTTAAAACAACAAATACGGGCTTTACAAGACGAACAAAATAATTGGTCACTGCAAATTCAACAGATACAAATTGAACGAGCCCGTCTTGTTGCACAGCAAGAACAAATTTCGAGCCTCATCACGCAGTTATCCGCATCAATTAATGACTTAGAAAATGAAGCGTCAAAAATCAACGCTGAAGTGACTAAAACAGACCAGGAAGCACATTTGATTATAAAGGATGATACGCAATTAAAGAGTGAAATTGACCAGCAACAACAAGAATTAAACCAGTATCGTAATGGGTTGGAGCGCATCAGACAACGAATAACTAATTTGCTTGTCCATGCTACCGAGCTTACCTCTCAGTTACAAGAAGTTGATAATAACCTTGCCCGATTGGCTCAAGAGACATCAAATGTGGAAACAACCTCCGATGAATCATCAAAACAAACCCAAAATTTAACAAACGAAATCAAGTTGGTTCAAGAAAAGATAGCCGACACAAGGGCACAATTAACTCAATTAAGCGAAACCCGTCAGGTAGCCCAACAGGAATTGGTTCAAATACAGGAACAATACCAAAACCACATCCAGAATTTTGAGCAGGTTTCCAGAACAATTAAGGATTTACATGCTGAACTTCAAAAGAATCAGGAAGAATTACACCAGTTAGAACTGGAACTCTCACAAATAAATCAACAGGCTCAATTCCTTCGCCAACGGATATTAGAAGAGTATCAATTAGAACTGGATATGTTATCCTCTACGGATGTTGGGAGTGATGAATGGGATGAAACAGAACGAGAACAGCAGATAGAACAAATTCGGCAACAAATTCAACGTTTGGGAACCGTAAATCCGATGGCAGTGGAGGAATATGAAGAACAATCAAAACGATATGAGTTTTTAATATCCCAACAGAAAGATTTAAATCAAGCACGAGAGAAATTACAAGAAGTAATACGTCGGATTGATGAAACTGTTCTTATAATGTTCACACAGACATTTAAAGAGGTCGGCGAACATTTTAAGGAATTTTTCCGAAGATTGTTTAATGGTGGTCATGCCCGTATTTATTTGATAGATGAGAATGACCCATTGGAATCAGGCATCGAAATTGAGGCACGTCCACCAGGAAAGAAACCGCAGTCTATACATCAACTTTCAGGTGGAGAACAAGCACTTACCGCTATCGCTTTATTGTTTGCCATATTCAAAACGAAACCCAGCCCATTTTGTATCCTTGACGAGGTTGATGCCCCATTGGATGACACAAATATCAGTCGTTTCCTTGAAATTGTGAAAGAATTTACCCATAGTTCTCAGTTCATTATCATTACGCATAATAAACAGACAATGGCTTGTGCTGATGCTATTATCGGAATCACTCAGCAGGAACGCGGTGTTTCTGAAATTGTATCAATAAAATTAAAAGAACTGGTTGAAGCCACCTCGTAAATTTCCAATGAAACCATCAAAACCTAAAATTCTCCATGTGTTCAGTAACCATCGTTGGACTGGACCTGCGGAACCAGCATTAACGCTTATTAAAAACCTACGCGAATTGGGTTGGGATATTGACTTTATATGCAGTGTAAAAGGGGTTCCCAAAAATAAATATAACCGAGTATATGAAACTGCTTTACAGGAGAATATCCCAACACTTTCATCTTTTTACATGTCAAAACATAAACACCCTATCAAAGATTTTCTCGACCGCAAAAATCTCGTGAAATGGGTTCAGGAAAAAGAATATAAAATAATACACTGCCATTTAGATAATGACCACAGAATCGCTACAGAAGTAAAGACAAGCCAGTTTCTCATTCGTTCCAATTACTATGGTGAAGGACTCCCCGAAAAGATGAAAAAATATGTGACTAAAACACATTACATTCTTGAACCTTCTCGTCTCGCCCAAAAAAACGATATGGAACGATTTCACCGCACAGATGAGCGGTGCCCTATTATTCCACTTGCTATCGATTTGCAACGATTTAATCCCAATCGAATGCTACCTAAAATAAAGTTAAATATGCCTGACAATGCTATTGTCTTAGGTATCGTGGCACGATTACAACCCCATCGTAAGTACCATTTATTGTTTTCAGCGATTCATTCACTTATTCAGGAAGGCTGGCCCTTGTACCTCGTAATTGTAGGTAGGGGTACTCGACAGGATGAAGTCGCTTTTAAGCCTGTAAAAGAGTTGGAATTGGAATCACAAGTCATTTTCACGGGGTATTTGAACAACGACGATTATGTCGCTATGTTAAATATATTAGATATTTGCATATATCTCGTCCCAGGAACCGATGGCACATGTCGAACGGTGCGTGAATATATGGCGATGGGTAAGCCAGTTATTACCACGAAAACGGGGATACTCCCTGAACTGGTTGAACATCAGAAACAGGGACTTATCGTTAACGATACTGTTGAGGAACTATATCAGGCTATTCGTACTCTTTGCGAACATGAGGGATATCGAAAAGAATTAGGTAAAAATGCCCGAAATAAAGCCATTCAACAATTCTCTCCTCAATATCAAGCAGAAAAAGTTTCGGAGATTTATGAAAATTGTTTAAAAATATGAAATAAAGCATCTTCCCAATCTATGATATAAAAAATCATTGCAAAGGAAACATAAATGAAAAGAATTTTAATCACAGGTGGGTCTGGTTTTGTAGGAGCCAATTTAGCAATATTTCTCAAAGAAAGTTTAACAGATACACATGTTATTGCTTTCGACAATTTACATCGCCGGGGTTCAGAATTAAATTTACCAAGACTATATGAGAAACGTATAGAGTTCATTCATGGGGATATTCGTAATGAGTCTGACATTAAAAACATTCCACCGTGTGATTGGATAATTGAATGTAGTGCAGAGCCTTCTGTCCTTGCAGGATATGTATCTACGCCTACATACGTTCTTCACTCCAATCTTACTGGAGCACTCCATTGCTTGAACTGGGCAAAGAAGACAGGCACTAAGTTTATGTTTCTATCAACCAGCCGTGTATATCCATATACAAAACTAAACGAACTACCTCTTCAGGAAACTGAAACACGATACCAACCCGATTTCAATGAGAAACTCCCTGTGGGTTTATCTCACAAGGGTATTTCAGAACTATTTCCATTAGATGGCTTGCGAACACTTTATGGAGCAACCAAACTCGCCGTTGAACTTATTGCTGAAGAATATAACGCTATGTATTCCCTCCCTATAATTATCAATCGTTGTGGCATTATTGCTGGACCATGGCAAATGGGACGTATTGACCAGGGTATTGTCGCTTTATGGCTCGCCCATCATATTGCTGAAAAGCCATTGTCTTATATCGGCTTTGGTGGAACAGGGAAACAAGTTCGCGATTTAATAGATATTAAAGACCTATGTAACCTTATCCTATGGCAACTTAAAAATTATGAAAAACTAAATCAAACGAAATTCAATATTGGAGGAGGTATCGAACGAAGTTTCTCTCTTCTTGAATTAACAAAACTGTGTCAAGATATTACAAATCATAAAATACCTATTCATCCCGACCCTAACACTCGCCCTGGCGATATTCCCTACTACATAACAGATGCGTCACTTATCCAATCAGTAACCCCATGGAAACCTATTTGTTCACTTGAACAGACCTTGTTAGATACTGCAAACTGGCTTTCTTCAAATCAATACATATTAAAAGGTATCCTCTTTTAATAAAGAATTATGGGTAAAATCTCTTGAATTCAAGTATGTATAAGGGTTTTGATAAAAAGGAACTTGAGTAAAGGTTTTAATATCAATTCTAAAATTTAAGCTGAATTTTTGTATTATATATTTCAAAAGTAAAGGAGCCATTATGAATCATCATTTATCTATGTTAAAGCCGGAACCAGATGAAGTATTAAAACAGTTATTAGAAGGGAACCAGCGATTTATAGAAGGAACATTACAACGACCTCATTCCGACCCTGAACGTAGAGTTCTTTCTTCTCAGGTATCACAAGCTGATTATGCAATTGCAACGGTCTTATCTTGTTCTGATTCTCGGGTTCCCCCTGAGATTATTTTTGATTGTGGAATTATGGATTTATTCGTAGTGCGGTTAGCGGGAAACGTGCTTAGTGATATTGCTCTTGCAAGTATTGAATATGGTGTGCTCCATGTTAATACACCATTACTGTTAGTAATGGCACACAGCCAATGCGGTGCCATTACAGCGGTTGTGGACGCTTTAAAAAATGAAGCAGGAACCGCATCTACTCATACGCATGAAGAAAATACAAATATATACAAATTATTTGACCTACTATCCCCCGTAGTTCAATCAATGTTAGAAAAATTAGGACCTACCTTATCACGACAAGAAATAATTAATCTATGTGCTCGTGAACAGACAAGGCACATTATTCAACAGATAAGAACACAAAGCCCTGCAATTGCAGAAGTGGAAAAAGTAAAGGCAATAAAAATTATTCCTGTGTATTATGAATTAGAAACAGGCAGGGTTTTTCAAATAGAATAATCAGCAATTTATAAATTTTCTTGCTTTTATAAAATAAAATCCAAATTCTAAAAGGAGTATAAAAATGATAAGGAAAGAATTAAAAGTTATTAATCCATATACGGAAAAAGAAATGTATTCCTTTCCAATGGATACTATGGAAGAAGCCATAGCAAAAGTTGAAAAAGCACATAAAGCCTATCAGGATTGGAAATGTACATCGATAGAAACACGTAAACAACTATGTTTACGGTTTATGGAGGAATTTGAGAAATCACGCGACAAAATAGCCCGTGAAATTACGGAACAAATGGGCAAACCGCTATGGCAATCCCAAAATGAGGTCAACACCATGTTAGACCGAGCACAATATATGATAGGAATTGCTGGGAAAACATTAGCAGATGAATATTTGCCTGAAAAGCCTGGTTTCGTTCGCTATATTCGTCATGAACCTATTGGCGTGGTTCTTGATATTTCCGCATGGAATTATCCTTTACTTATTGCTGTTAATGTCATTGTGCCAGCTATTATGGCTGGTAATGCTGTGATAGTAAAACATGCACGGCTAACACCTCTCTGTGGAAAAGCATTTGTTGAATGTTTTGAGAAGGCAGGAGCACCAGAAGGGTTGATTCAAGATTTAATTGCAGACCATCAGGTCGTTGATGCTGTGATAAAACATCCAAAGATAGGCTTCGTTTCGTTTACTGGTTCCGTACGAGGCGGACACGAAATTGTTCAAAGTGCGTCTACCCGATTCATCAATCAAGGTTTGGAATTAGGAGGGAAAGACCCAGCTTATGTTTGTGCCGATGCACCCTTCGATTTTGCAGTAGCTAACTGTGTTGATGGGGCTTTTTATAATGCAGGACAATCCTGCTGTGCAGTGGAACGAATTTATGTGGAAAAACCTATCTATGAGAAATTTGTAGAAGCATTTGTAGAACTAACCCGACAATATAAATTGGGTGACCCCATGCAGAAAGAAACAACAATAGGACCTCTTGCCGTCTCTTCAGCACGTGAGTTTCTGAAAAAGCAAGTAGAAGAAGCGGTTGCTATGGGCGGAACGTTAGTGGTGAGCCCCTCAGAGTTTGAAACGCCTAATCATGGATGGTTCTTTGCTCCAGCTGTCGTTGCGAATGCCCCTCAAAAATCATCTCTCATGCAAGAAGAGAGTTTTGGAACAGTTATTGGAATTTTACCTGTCTCTGGTGATGAAGAAGCCATTACTTATATGAATGACAGCCCGTATGGATTAACTGCATCTATTTGGACCTCTGATTTCGAAAGAGCAAAACGTATTGGTGAACGGGTTGAAACTGGTACTTTTTATATGAACCGTTGTGATTACTTAGACCCTGCTCTTCCTTGGACAGGGGTTAAGGATACTGGAAGAGGTGCCTCTCTTTCCCATTACGGCTACTATCAACTGACACAATTAAAAAGTATGCACTTACGAACCCAATGGCAATAAATAATTAACTTCATATAACAATAAATAAAAAAGAGAAATCTCTTTATATCCAAATTAACTTATACGGTGGCAGTCAATCACGACCACTTTTTCGATAGCCTCTTCCCTCATCGGCGCAATACTTTGATAATGCGGGTCTTTTAAAAATTGGTAATAATGTTCTATAGAAGGCCATTCAATTATACAACAATAATCGGGATGAAAATCGCCACGAAGAATTTCTCTCGGAACTAACCCAACCATTCGATGAGCACCGTATTTCGTCGCTATCGGATTTGCCGCTTCCAAGTAAGAGCGATATCTTGATGCCCCATTCGGTTTCTTAAACCACACTGCTTGAAAAATATATGCCTTCTCTACATCTTTGCCACCCTTTCCATGTTCACGCAAATTTTCCTTTTCTCGTTCATGATGAACGTTCATTGTTTTGACTCCTATGTTCATTCACAATGTATTTTTAATTACATTCTAACACAGAAGAGTTACTATTTAATCCATCTGACTATCTAAATTTTCTAAAAAATAAAAGGTGATAAATCCTACCTTAAAACCCCCTCC